>JAFYRC010000256.1 GCA_017547065.1 Tidjanibacter sp. | reverse complement strand
TGCAGGAAGTAGAGGAGTAATCCATTTGATAATGTGTGTAATAGGGCATCTCGTATGCCCTATTATGCTATAATAACCACCCGCCAACCAATGGCCGCACCCGACCGCATAGCACAACTCAAAGAGGCTGTGTCGCTACTGCCCACCACCCCGGGAGTCTACCAGTTTTTCGACTCCTCGGGCAGGGTTATCTATGTGGGTAAGGCTATCAACCTGCGACGCCGTGTGGGTTCCTACTTCGTGGACTCCAAGAAACACAGTGCCAAGGTGAGGGTGATGGTGGGTAAGATTGTGGCGCTCAAACACATCGACACCCCAACGGAGCACGATGCGTTGTTGCTCGAAAACTCCCTGATTAAGACTCTGCGCCCTCGCTACAACATCCTTCTGAAAGACGACAAGACCTACCCGTGGATTGTGGTGCGCAACGAGCCTTTTCCGAGGGTGGAATCAACCCGCCGAATGGTGAGGGATGGCTCCATCTACTTTGGCCCCTATTCGTCGGTGGTGTCGCAGAGGGCGATGCTTGAGAGCCTCAAAGAGATTTACGCCCTGCGTACCTGCTCGCTCAATCTTTCGGATGAGAACATCAGCAAGAATAAGTATAGGGTGTGCCTCGAATACCACCTCGGCAACTGCTCGGCTCCCTGTGTGGGCCACCAGACGGCTGAGGAGTATGCCGCAACCATAGATATGGTCAAGCGTCACCTAAAAGGTGACCTTCGCCCCACCTACGAATACCTCACCTCCCAGATGCAGGCCGCGGCCGAGGTGCTCAACTTCGAGAAGGCGGCTGCCTACAAGCGTAGGCTTGATGCGCTGGCCAAGTATGAGGCCAGGAGTGTGATTGTGAGCCCCACGTTGGGCGATGTGGATGTCTTTGCCCTTGTGGTGGACGACCTGGATGCCTACTGTAACTTTGTGAGAGTGGCGAGGGGTACGGTTGTGGCAAGTCGCACAGCCCTCTTTACACTCGGTGCCGAGAGCGACAAGGCAACAATCATCTCGCAGGCCATTCTCCAAATGTTGCCCGAGGTGGCAGGGGGTAGGCTCGCAAGGGAGGTTGTGGTACCTGTGGTGCCCGACGAGGAGTTTGAGGGTGTGAAGTTTACCATACCCCAGAGGGGCGACAAACTCAAACTGCTCGAATTTGCCCACAAGGGAGCTGTGATGTTCCGTGCCGAGAGGCTCAAAAATATGGAAATCAAAAACCCCGAGAGACACACCGATAGGGTTATGGCCGCCCTCCAAAGAGAGCTCTATCTCGACCACCAGCCTCGCCACATAGAGTGCTTTGATAACTCCAACTTGCAGGGTACCCACCCAGTGGCTGCGTGTGTGGTTTTTCGTGATGGTAAGCCCTCGCGTAAGGAGTACCGCCACTTCAACGTCAAGACCGTGGAGGGCCCCGACGACTTTGCTACAATGAGGGAAATTATCACCCGCCGCTACACAAGGGTGCTAAATGAGGGTGGCGAACTGCCCGACCTGATTGTTGTGGATGGTGGCAAGGGCCAGCTTTCGAGCGCCTGCGAGTGCTTGAAGGAGTTGGGCTTGTGGGGTAAGGTGCCCATCGTGGGCCTGGCCGAGCGATTGGAGGAGGTCTATTTCCCCAACGATCCAAAGCCATACTACCTCGACCGCACGGGCGAACCCTTGAAGGTCATCCGCCACATCCGAGATGAGGCCCACCGCTTTGGTATCACCTTCCACCGCAACAAGCGCTCGGCAACCTTCACGGTGAGCGAACTCGACGGTATTGAGGGTATTGGAGCCAAGAGCGTGGAGGCTCTGCTGAGGGCCTTTGGCAGTGTTGCGGGCGTCAAGAGGGCTTCGAAGGAGGCGCTCATCGGCGTGGTGGGAACGGCAAAAGCGGGACGTGTGTTTGACTATTTCCACAAATAAGTATATATTTGTGGATGTTAACGAGAAAGTAAACGAAAAACAAATATAAAACAGAGAGTTATGGAACACATTAAATGTTTGATTATCGGTAGTGGCCCCGCCGGCTACACTGCCGCCATTTATGCTTCGAGGGCCAACCTTGCGCCCGTTGTTTATGAGGGTTTCGAGCCCGGAGGACAGCTCACAACCACCACCGACGTGGAGAACTTCCCCGGCTACCCCGAGGGTGTAACCGGTCCCCAGATGATGGAGGATATTCGCCGTCAGGCTGCACGCTTTGGTGCCGACCTGAGGGGTGGCGTGGTTACCTCCATTGACCTTTCGCAGAGGCCCTTCAAGGCTGTGGTGAACGACACCGACACCATCGAGGCCGAGTCAGTAATCATCTGCACCGGTGCTACTGCCAAGTATCTCGGCTTGCCCAGCGAGGCCAAGTTTAGGGGTATGGGCGTGAGCGCTTGCGCAACTTGCGACGGCTTCTTCTACCGCCGTAAGGACGTTGCTGTTGTGGGTGGTGGCGACACCGCTTGCGAGGAGGCAACCTATCTTGCCGGCCTTTGCCGCAAGGTGCACATGATTGTGCGTAAGGACTACCTGCGTGCCTCGAAGGCAATGCAGGCAAAGGTGGCTGCAACCGAGAACATCGAGATTCACTACTTGTGCAACACCCAGGAGGTGCTGGGCGACGAGAGTGGCGTTACTGGCGTAAGGCTTCTGCACGCCGACGGTCACACCGAGGATATTGCTGTGGACGGATTCTTCCTTGGCATTGGCCACACTCCCCAGACCAAACTCTTCGCTGGCCAGCTAGCTCTCAACGAGGAGGGTTACATCATCACCGACGGCGCATCGAGCCGCACGAGTGTTGAGGGTGTGTTTGCCGCAGGCGACGTACAGGATCCCCACTACCGCCAGGGTATCGTAGCCGCAGGTAGCGGTGCTATTGCTGCTATCGACTGCGAGCGCTTCCTGCTTTCGCAACAGTAGAAGAGTATGCGCACCATCGAGCAGATAGTGTCCCTTCGCACGGAGGCTGAGTTTAACGAGGCGGCTTTTGAGTTGTTTCAATTCCAGAGCCGTGCTTGTTTGCCTTATGCCACCTACCTTGCTC
>JAFYRC010000032.1 GCA_017547065.1 Tidjanibacter sp. | reverse complement strand
GTTTGGTGTTTTTTTTAGAAGCTACTGAATGTGTTCCAACTTGTGTTGCTCTCGGCGGAGTTCTCCACACTATCGGGGAGATTGACAAAGAAATCAAGTCCCGTCCACGTTTCGATTTGGTCTACACTTACCGAATAGTTGGTGTAGGACTTGCCATCGGTGTATGCTTTGTTCTCAAACCAGAAGCCAATGGTCGAAGCTGAGGTTACAACGCCTGCGCTATTTTTGTTGACCTTCAACACCACCTTGTAGAAGTAATTGGGTACGGGGACCTGCTTTGTGTCGTCCGTTGCTTTGGTGTATGAGATTGTTTTGTTCTCTCCAGCCTTAGCAAAGGATGTACCCGTCACCCGTCACGATGTAAATCTCCTCCTTCTTGGCGATGCTTTGGAGCGCGCCCTCGAGCGAACTCCACACTCCGTCGTTGAAATCATTATAAATCTGCGGTACGGAGTTGGTCACAAAGAATGTCTGCAACTGCAAAGCCTTCACACCATTGCGCGAAGCGTTTGGTATGAGGTGTCCCCTTGAGTGTCCTGCTCCATTATTGTAGGAGGTGTAGGAATGACTGCACAGGTTGACCTGCGTGCTTGTTGCTGGCGCATTGGCCGTGGTGTCATAGGTCCAATCATCGGGCCTCGAGAGCGACCCCATGTGTCCACTGTTGAGCGGATATGCTACCCAATATGTTGCATACTTCTGTGTGTCGTATGCGATGGTGTAGTTGCGATCGTAGCCGGAGGCTGTTACGAACCAAATTTTCACACCATCGGAGTAGCTTGCACCCTCCACTGCGGGCATTTCGAGCCACGAGAGTCCGAGGGCAGGCTCCACGGACGGCTGATTATTGCCGCCCGTAGAGTCACCTTCGTTTCCATTGTTTCCGCCTTGATCACTTCCGGCGCCCCCACCGGATTCAGTTCATTGCAATTTGTAGATGCAGATATCTGCCTGCGCCGAGCCATAGCACGAGAAGATGCTACTCGAACCATTGTATTGTATCCAGTTTCTGGTGTAGGCACCCTGTGCTTTTACAGTAGCAACACCTGCACTGGTAATGGTTACCGTCCACGCTGCATTATCGTTTTTGGTTCCACTCCTCAAATAGTTTTTGGACGAACTTGCTGCATAAAGATATTGAGAATCAACCTTGAATGCCCAAGTGCCTGTTTTTGTACCAGCCTCAAGGGTGATTTCCTGAACTGAGCTACCAGTCCAAGACGCAGTATTGCCACTCTTGGTGATTGCAGTCTGACCACGGTTGTTGCTGTTTTGTGTGGTAGACATTGCATAATTCGAGCCCTTGGCAGCAATGATAATCTTATCACCTACTGCCAGTGTGCTTGCATCAGTTACAAGAGTCCAAGCTTTTGCAGCAGGACCTTCGGTTACAGTTGCAGTTGCAGTACCCTTATCCGAAGAGATATACGAGCTGGCGTTAGCAACAACAGTAATATTGTGTGTGCCCTTTGCTACCTCAGTAAAGGTTACTGTATTGGCATCTGTTACAGTTTTACTCTGACTGCCGCAAACTACGGTGTAAGACTGTGCATTTGCGACAGCATCCCACGAAACAGTAACGGTGGTACCATCAACAGTTGCATTAACGTTGGTAGGGGTTGCAAGTTTGGTCATCTCAACATCCGAGCCGCTACCATCCAAACGGTAGAGAACTACTGCTTCTTGAGATGTTCCATAATAACGGAAGCGACTATTATCACCACTATTGTAGTACTGCAAAAGAAGACCACCTTTACCAACAAGTCGAACGCTGCTATTGATGGTGTTTACATACTTTGTGGATTTGCTTGAGGATAAACCGTTGCTTGTACCATCATTACCAATGTAATAGCCGCTTGCACTCTGTACGGTGTAACCATCACCCTCTGTCCTCTTGGCGATGGTAAACTCATAATTCGAATAGTCTCCATCAATTTTGCCACTTGCAATACTGGTAATGCTGATACCGTTTCCGGTAGCATCAAGGGTTGGGAGGCTACCATTGAGAGCCAACTTACCACCCTCGTAAACCAAGAGGTAGCGACCACTATAGTCTGCCAAGTTGCCATTGGTTATCTTGGTGTAAACATAGCTGTTTTTAGCCTCGGTCTGCTTAACATTTGCAGTAAAGCCCAACACGTCACCTGCGGTGAAAACGAGGGGTTTGCTGAGAGTACCCGAAGTCTGGTAGTATGCCTTGTCGGTCTCAACGTCAATGGTGTAAGCACCGCTGTACTCGCCGGGGAAGCAGGTGAAGAAGATTGCGGTCTCATTTGCAGTTGCCTCCAATGTACCCTTAACCTCTACGTAGTTGTTACCCTTGGTTGCATAGGTTGCGGTAACATCCTCAAAGTTGAGGGTTACATCACCGTTAAGAACAACGCCGGTGTCCAAAGTGAGTTTCACGCTCATAATGATCTCGCCAGCGTCAAGGCCCACGAGGTTCATCTTACCTATAGCAGCCAAGCGGGTGAACTCCAACAAACCACCGTGAGTGTTGATAGCCTTGTTCAAGATGGGTTTCGACATCATCATATCGGCGTGGGGATCGAAGCTACCTGCAGTCAAAGTCTGCGATGCGGGGAACTCAATAACAACATTGTCAAAAGTTTTGTCGCTGTTGCAATCCACGTTAGGATAGTATGCACCATAATTGTAGCTGGTTGCACCGGCAACTGCGTTAAAGTTGGTGGTGAAAGTCGCTTTGCCACTGCTGATACTACCGGTACCGCCGGTCTTATTGCAACCCACAGCGCCTACTGCCGACTGAATGAAAGCAACCTTATCGCCAGTGCTCCAAGCGAAGTTTGCCTGCTCGCCCTCGATGCTAACCGAAGTACGGCTCTGGGGTGCGTCGGCAACAAAAGTCATAGTGTAGGTATCGTTAGCCTCGATACCCTCGTTCATAGCCTCGTTCTCGCACGAGGTCAATGCCATTGCAGCTGCTGCAAAAAGCATCAAAGATTTCAAAAGTTTCTTCATAACTGCAATAGATTTTTAAAGTTCGCCTTCGTACTCGTCGTAAGAACCGGAAGGACCAGCGTAGCCGGGCTCGCCAAACGACTGAGCAATACCATTCTCGACAACAAGCTCCTCGAGCTCAATTGTCGGCATCAGATAAGTTTGTTTCATTTGTTTGTTTGATAAGTTTTGTATGTACATAAAATCTTGTGTCGTGCTAACCAACCTTCAAAACGAAGCCCGCCGTTTTTGGCAAGGCAACATTTGGCGCAAAGGTAATTGATTTTCCGCGGTTTGCACCACACCATGTGCAATTTTTTTATATAAATAGGTATTTTCTCACTACAATCGCCCTGGAGGCCTATTTTTTTGTTTTCCATTTTTCATTTTCCTTTTTCATTTGTACCTTTGGGGGACGATAACAAAACTTTGTCGACACCATGAAATCAAAAGTTGCATCCTTTGCCGTGGACCACACCACCCTCGACCGAGGTTTCTACCTCCGATCGCTCTACACCGTGGCCAAGGTCTACCCCATAAAGTCCTACGATCTCCGCTTTCGTGCTCCCAGAGAGAAGGCCTATCTCTCGCCCGAGGCTATTCACACCATCGAGCACCTGATGGCCCACTATTTGCGTGAGAGGCTTGGCAACAAGGTCGTATCCTTCGCCCCCATGGGATGCAAAACCGGGTTCTACCTTGTGGTCAAGGGCTGCACACCCCAGCGCAAGGTTATGGAGGCCGTGTTGGCCGTGTGCAGGGAGCAGAGCAACCTCCAATCGGCAGCCGACGTACCGGGCCTTACGGTGGTACAATGTGGCAACCCCGAATTCTACGACATCGAGGGTTCAAACACCGCACTGGCCGAGTATGGCGACCTGCTTGAAAAACTCCTCAACAACAAGTAAACACCTCATTATGAAAAACATACTCGTAATCACCCCCATGGCTGCCGAGCAGGAGAATATGCTCAACGCCCTCAACAACTACCCCAACCCACTCATCAACGCCTACACCATCAGGCGCGGTTTTGTGGGTAAGGTTTATGCCGCCGCCGCAACAGCCCTCGCATTGGCCGAGGAGAAGTTCGACCTCGTAGCCGTCATTGGTTATGCAGCCGCTTCGGAGGCTTTCAACACGGGCGATGTGGTGGTTCCCCGTCAGGCTCGCTACCACGATGCTCGCGTGCCCGAGGGTCTCGACGGCGTGAGCTTCCTGACCAGCCCCTACCCTCTTTG
>JAFYRC010000255.1 GCA_017547065.1 Tidjanibacter sp. | reverse complement strand
TAAAAAGAAAGCTCGGCAAATTTGCCGAGCTTTCTTTTTGTCGAACGTCGAACAGAAACGCACCACAACGAAAAAGGCCGAAAGTCTTGCGACTCTCGGCCTTTCTGCGGTATGGACGGGACTCGAACCCGCGACCCCCTGCGTGACAGGCAGGTATTCTAACCAGCTGAACTACCACACCGTGGTTTTCTTAAGCGGTACAAAAGTAGTGTTTATTTTTATATCTGCAAACTTTTTTCGCACTTTTTTTACGTTTTTTCACACTTTTTTGAAGAACGTAAACTGCACACTACCGTAACTTCTTGATTGCCAAAAGTTAGGGTGTTCCGAGAAATTTTTGTCCTTCGAGTGCTCAAAAACCAAAAATCCGTCCTCGCGGAGCAAGTCACGGCCCAGCACCAATTCGATAACCTCCTCGCTACCCTCCAAATCGTAGGGAGCATCCGAAAAAATTAGGTCGAATTGTTTGCCGCAGCTCTTCAAATAGAGGAACACATTAGCGTGGGTGGCATAGAGATTCGAAAATCCCAGCTCGCGGGCCGTCTTACGAATAAAGGCGTTGTGCACCGCATTGACCTCCACACTCGTCACGCTCTTCGCGCCACGAGAGCAGAACTCATAGCTGATGGAGCCCGTGCCCGAAAACAAGTCCAGCACGTCGATATCCTCAAAGTCTACCAGGTTGCCCAGCACGTTAAACAAGTTCTCCTTGGCAAAATCGGTCGTAGGTCTTGCTTTGAGGTTGCGTGGGGGCACGATGGTCCTACCACGATATTTTCCACTAATGATACGCATCTTCTATACCTATATATTATATACATCGGCCCACTCGCTCTCCCACTTACAGCGGCGGAAGTAGCGACCGAGCAGTTTGGTGCGCCTCTTACCCTCCACGCCCGACACGAAAAAGTCGGCCTTACGGAGGTCGAAGTCGCCATTGAGCACCGCCAGGAAGTTGAGCAGTTGTTCGTCGTCCTTCACGCCCACGCACTCGGCATAAGTCAATTTACCGTCGACACTCAGGGCTACATAGAGCTCCTCGTGTCCAAATTGGAGTGCCATGGTTTTGGAGTGTCGGCTACCGATAACAGCCCTATGCACCGAAGCCGTCAATGGGGTGCAAAATTCGGCCTCTACGCCCATCTGCGCAGCCCACACCCTCACCGCCTCGGCATCCTCCATCGGCACGGCGAAAGCGTAGCACACGGGGCCATCGTTGCTCCAAGTGGCAATCTCTGCCCCCTCCACATCTACACCCACGCTTGTCAGCATTTCGCGGAGGTCAACACTCTCGGCCACACTCTTGGGGAAGGTCATACAATCAACGCCCTCCACCACCACACGCACACTTTTTCCTTGTGGTGCGTCGGTTGGCAACGACTCATAAAAAGATTGTCCACCCTGCCTGAGCCTGATGGACAATCCCTTTGTTGTGTCGGAATTTCTATGCTTACTCCCAGTTACCAGCATCGTTAGTTGCCTGATAGAGGTCACCCACTTTGATACCGGGATACTTGTAGAGCACATTCTTCTGCTCATCGATGAGGTTGATGAGGAGCTGCTCGTTCAAGTCGAGGAGGAAAGTCTTATAGGGAGCTTTTGCCTCGAATACGGGAATCTTCACGTTACCTACCTCAACCAAGCCGGCACCCATGATGAACTCCTTAACCTCACCGTTGTTAGCCTGTGCGGAGAAGGGGATATAGCGGAGCTGCTCGATCTGTGCGGGGGTAAGTTTCTTTGCACCGAATACGGTATCGATAGCCTTAACTGTGAATTTCTCGATGTTTTTCTTGCGAGCTTTTTTCAGTTTGGCCAAACCAACCGAGTCATCCGACGATACCAACTGGCGCTCGAACTGCATCTCTGCGGTGAGAACGAAGTTGATGAGGGTGTCAAACGAACCAGTATACTTGCCGTATACCTGCTTGTAGCCACGCTGTGCGGAACGGATGTCGCTGATGCGCTCGATTACTGCCTTTTCGCGAGCAATTCTTGTCTCGTCGAAACGAACAGGAGTCATAATGTTGTCATAGAGCAAGTAAGCCAACACTACAACAACAATTGCGAGAACGATTTGAGTAATGGTCTTTTTCATTTCTATTTTTAATATTAAGTTTGTAGCGTAAAAAAAACGTACAACTATGCTTAATGCACACATTGCGACCCAAATTTACGCTAAATTTGCATTTACTCCAACTTTTGGGCAAAAAAAAATAATAGAATCTTTATCGGAGTGGATTTCCGACGAAGATTTTGAGCGCATCTACATCCTCAACGGCTATGCCGGTACGGGTAAAACTACGCTCATTGCCGCCTTTGTGGAGGTGCTCAAAGAGTTGAAAATCAAGCCCATACTCCTTGCCCCCACCGGTAGGGCCGCAAAGGTGCTCTCCAATCACACCGACAACACTCCCGCCTACACCATACACAAGCGCATCTATCGCGAGCGCACGGGCGCGTCGCTCGATTCCAAGTTCGATCTCAACTTCAACCGCGAGAAGGACGCTTGTTTCATTGTGGACGAGGCCTCGATGATTGCCGACTATTCCGAGGAGGGTTCCATCTTCGGTTCGGGCTCGTTGTTGGACGACCTTTTTGAGTATGTACGTCAGGGACAGAGGTGTCGCATAATGTTTGTGGGCGACTCGGCGCAGTTGCCTCCCGTGGGCCACGACCTCTCCCCTGCCCTCGACCCTCGCAAGATGGCTCTCTATGGGCCCGTGAGCTACAACACGCTCGACGAGGTGGTGCGTCAGGAGGAGGAGAGCGGCATTCTTTTCAACGCCACAATGGTGCGCTGCATGATTGAAAACCGCATCTACGAAACACCCCTCTTCGATATGAGTTACCCCGACTTCAAGGCCATCACGGGTGGCGAGTTCCTGGAGAAGGTGGAGGAGTGTTACTCGCGCTACGGCAAGGACGAGGTGATTGTCATCACCCGTAGCAACAAGCGTGCGGCCCATTTCAACCAGGGTATTCGTGCCCGCGTGCTCTATGCCGAGGAGGAGATCGATTCGGGCGACATGGTGATGGTGGTTAAGAATAATTACCACTACACCGAGCGCGACGAGGAGGCCAAGGCCGCCTTCATTGCCAACGGCGATGTAGCCTGCCTGCGTCGCATACGTCGCATCAAGGAGCTCTACGGTTTCCGTTTTGCCGAGGCCACGCTCCGCTTTGGCGACTACGACGACTACGAAATCGATTGCAACATCCTGCTCGACACGCTCAACTCCACAACTCCCTCTCTCACACGCGACCAGATGAAGGAGCTTTTCTATGCCATCGAGGGCGACTATGCCGACCAGAAGTGTAAGGCCAAGCGTTACCGCGAGGTGCGCGAAGACCCCTATTACAACGCCATGCAGATCAAGTTTGCCTATGCTGTGACGTGTCACAAGTCGCAGGGCGGACAATGGAGTGCGGTGTTTATTGACCGCCTACTCTTTGGCGAGGAGAGGATGAACAAGGAGTTTATGCGTTGGCTCTACACGGCCATCTCCCGTGCCACCTCGCAGGTCTACCTCGTGAACTTCGACGATAGTTTCTTCGACCCAACAACCTATACGCCGGAGGATTAAAAAAAGACGGTCGACGGTCGACGGTCGACGGTCGACGATAACAACAACGGCTTTGAGCACGGTGCTCAAAGCCTTTGTTGTTACTCTACCCTCGTCCAGACCAT
>JAFYRC010000254.1 GCA_017547065.1 Tidjanibacter sp. | reverse complement strand
GCCTACCAGCTCCACAGCCTGCTCAATTCGGACGAGGCCCTCAGGTTGGCTCAGTGGGAGGAGAGTGTTGGTGGTCCTGCCGTGACTGCCCAGCTCCGCTCGGCTGCTTGGCTCGAAGAGAATATGGGTTACACCGATTGGCAGCGTTTGGCATTGCGCAACCCCGCAAAGACCAACAATATCCAGTTCAACATTTCGGGTGGTAAGGACCAAACTCGCTACTACACTTCGGCCTCGCTCGCTTCGGACCAGGGTATTATGTTGCAGAATGAGGTGCAGAAGTTTAACTTCCGCACCAAGCTCAATACCAAGCTTTCGGCTCGTGCTGAGTTCGGTACCAACGTGTCGCTGACCTACACCTATGCGACTCGCCCCTACAGCAACTACATCGACTTCTATCGTACCCCTTCGTTCTTGCCCCTCTACCACAATGAGTGGTCCACCGCACTGACCGGCTATACCGGCTATGCTCGTGGTAGCCACTTTAACAACGTGCAGACTCCCACAGGTGCACTTGACGATATGGGTAACCCCACTTGGGACAAGTCGTCGCCATTTAGTTCGGCAAACAACAACCCCCGCAAGGTTATGGACAACACCTTCCGTTCGAGGGAGTCGTTCCAGAGCGTGGGTAGTTTCTACTTCACCTATGAGATCTTGAAGAACCTTGTATTCAAGACATCGAATGGCTACAATGTGCGCTACTCGCCTTCGTACTATTATTATAATAAGGACGCTGTGAAGGACAATATCGACGCAACAGCCTACTATGGCAACTCGCTCTATATGGACCTTCTGACCGAGAACACCCTCAACTACTCCTACAAGAAGAGGGCTCACTCGTTTGACGCATTGTTGGGCTACACTCTCCAGAGCACCCGCGTGGACAATGTTGATATGCTTGGTACCGGTTTCGCTACCGACGACATCCAGACTCTCAACGCTGCTACTGTGTTTGACATTGCTGGCACCGGTACGTTCAAATACCCCCAGCGTTTGCTTTCGTCGTTCCTCGGTCGTGTGAACTATAACTACGACGAGCGCTATCTCGTATCGGTTTCGACCCGTTTGGACCGTAGCTCGCTCTTTACTCGTGGCAACCGTAACGCTTGGTTCCCCTCTGTGTCGCTCGGTTGGAGAGCTTCGGAAGAGGATTTCCTTAAAACCGTTTGGTGGCTCAGCAACCTCAAATTGCGTGGTAGCTATGGTGTGACCGGTAACAACGATATCGACTACAACGCTACTCAGAACATGATGTCGCAGGCTAACTACATCCTCGGCACCGGTAATGGCTCGCTCGCTTCGGGTTCGGCTATCACCAATGCAACCCTTGCTAACCCTCTGGTTACCTGGGAACAGACCGATGAGTACAACGCCGGTTTGGATGTTAGCTTCTTCGACAACCGCATCAGTTTGAGCGTGGATGCCTATTATTCGACCACCCGTGCGCTGTTGCTTGAGCAGCCCACCCAGTCGTTCACAGGTTTCAAATACAACTGGAACAACATCGGTAAGGTGCGTAACAAAGGTCTTGAAGTATTGCTCGAGACTCGCAATATCAATAACCGCAACTTCACTTGGGATACCTCGTTCAACCTTTCGATGAACCGCAACCGCCTGCTCGAGTATGGTGGTGAGAAACAGGCCATCAGCCAGGGCGAGCGTAACGAGAGCTATATCGCAATCGTGGGTGGCCCGCTGATTCAGTACTATGGCTACAAGACCATCGGCGTGTGGAACTCGGTGGAGGAGATTGCAGCTAACCCCCACAACTCGTCGGACGTTCCCGGTGGTTTGAGGGTAGAGGATTACAGTGGTGATGGCGAGATTACTCCCGACGACTATCAGGTGCTTGGCGATCCCTATCCCGATTTCACTTGGGGTATGACCAACACCTTCAAGATGGGCGACTTCGACTTCTCGTTCCTCTTCCAGGGCGTGCAGGGCATTACAGTGTTCAATGGTGATGTTTACTATAATGAAACTCACAAATGGAACAAAGCCTACATCAAAGATCGCTGGGTGAGCGAGCAGGAACCCGGTAATGGTATGGTTCCCTACCAGAAGAAAGGTATCGACTTGCTGTTGACCGACTATCCCTTGCAGGATGGTTCCTACTTCTGCTTGCGTAACGTAACCTTCGGCTACACTCTGCCCAAGAAGGTTGCCAAGAACCTCGGTTTGAGGGGTTTGAGGGTGTATGCTGCCGGTAGTAACCTGTTCTATTGGTGGAGCGATGACTACAAGGGTATTAACCCCGAGGCTCGCCACACCTCGTCGCAATACTCGTCGCCTCTGATCAGTGGCTATCAGCGTGGTGGATTCCCGCTGACAAGCACCGTAACTTTTGGCGTGGATGTTAACTTCTAATCCCAGAGAATGAATAAGGCTATGAAAAATACAAAATTCTACATATACGCTTTGGCCGCAATGACACTCTTCTGCTCTTGCGAGGATCTGCTCGACAGCTACCCCGAGAGCGAGGTGAGTGCCGATGAGTACATCACCAACACTGCGGCTCTCAACTCCACCGTGCTTGGTTGCTACAACGCCATGCAGGGTGTGCTCGAATTTGAGTGGGCTGTGACTGAGTTGCGCACCGACAACACCCGTATGTATGGTGCAGGCTCGACCTCCAACACCACCAAAGCTCTCGAATACCTCGATCAGGGTAACATTCCCTCCTCGAGTGAGTATGTCAACGACTACTGGGATAGCTCCTATGCCGGTATTGCACGTTGCAATCTTGTGCTTGAGAAGCTCGATGTTGCCGACAACGAGAACCTCCGTGCTCAGTATGAGGCCGAGGCTAAGTTCTTGCGTGCACACTTCTACTTCAACTTGGTGCGCCTTTGGGGCCCCGTGTTCCTTGTAACCAAGACCACCAGCGCCGAGGAGGCTCGCTACATGCAGCGCTCGCCCGTGGAGGATATCTACGCACTCATTGAGGGCGACTTGGAGGCTGTCTTGGAGAGTGAGGCTCTGCCAGTGAAGTATTCAGCCGACCAGACCGGTAGGGCCACCCGTGTAGCAGTTGCTGCTCTGCTGGCAAAGGTCTATATGACCCACTACGAGCTTGGCGACGAGAAATATGCCGCTGCAGCTAAACTCTTGGAGGACGTTATCGAGTGGGTTGGTAACCCCACCGATGGTAGTAAAATGGTGCCCTACGACAAGGTGTTCAGCATCGAGAACGAGATGAATGACGAGATCATCTTCACCTGCCGTTATATGTCGGGCAATCAGGGCCTTGGCTCGCCCTTCGGTAACTACTTTGCCCCCATCAACAATGGCGCAAATGTAATTGCCGGTAACGCAAACTCCAACAACTACCCCTCCAACGACATCATCAACGCCTACAATGCCAACGAAGGTGACTTGCGTAAGGATGTCAGCCTGCGTGAGCGCTACTACAATAGCACCACCGATACTTGGGTAGAGAGTGGAACTTGCCGCTATGTGAACAAGTTTATGTCGCCCGTAACGGCCAACTACGATGGCGAGAGCGACTGGCCCATCATCCGTGTGGGTGACGTTGTGCTCCTCTATGCCGAGTTGCTCAACGAGTTGCAGGGGCCCAGCGAGAAGGCTTTGGGCTATTTGAACCTCACTCGCCAGAGGGCTGGTATTCCCTCGCTCACCTTGGCCGAGGTAGGCTCGAAGTATCTGTTCAGGGAGGCTGTGCGTGCCGAGCGTAGGCTCGAACTGGCTTTCGAGAACCACCGTTTCTTCGACCTGCTCCGTTGGGGTATTGCCACCGAGACCATCAATGACTCCTTCGCAGTGAAGGACGCCGATTACTATGCAACCTACTCCTATGTTATCAATCCCATTGAGGACTGGCAGTTGCGCCTGCCAATTCCCCAGTCGGTGAAGGATATCAACCCCGAGGTGGCACAAAATGTTGGTTACTAATCTAACAACCGCAGTACGTTATGAAAAACAAGTTTTTTAGATATGTTATCTTGCTGGCAGCCGCAATGACGAGTGTTGCCTGCAACGAGGTGCTCAACGTCGATGACGACGTGATGGAGGCCCCCATTGTGGAGAGTTTCGAGCCCACCTCTGGCCCTGTGGGTACTATTGTCACCGTCAAGGGCCAGTATCTCAACAACGTCAACAAGGCCTACATCAACGACGTGGAGGTGCCCCTCTACGAGCGTGTGTCGGACACCCAACTTTCGTTCACCGTGTCGGCCGAGGCTTCCACTGGTAAGGTTAAGTTGGCAAATGCCTATGGAAGTTTCACCACCGAGGCTGTGTTCACTTTCACCTACGCTGTGCCCGAACTCATCGGCTCGGCTTTGGCGGAGAGTGCAGAGATGGGTGGTTTGTTGCTTATCTCGGGTAAGAACCTCAATGCAGTACAGGAGGTACTCTTCACTGCTGAGGGCTATGCTGGTCACTCTGCCGCTATCCGTAGCCGCAACAACACCGAGATTCTCGTGAAAGTTCCCTACGTTGAAGGTTCCATCGCAAAGATTACCTTCACCTACAACAATGGCGAGCAGACCACAGCCACAGATATGGCTACTGCCCCTTCGATTGCTATTGTAAGATATGTGCCCACCGTGACCACCACCACTTTTGAGCGCACAGCAGTTGGTAGTGCAGTTCAACTCGAGGGTGTCAACTTGGATAAGGTGGAGAAAATCACCGTTGGTGGCTTCGAGGCAGTTATCGGCAACCGCACCGAGACCTCGTTGCAGTTTGCGGTACCTGCTGGTGAGTTTGTCGATGGTGACAACGTAACCAATGTGAAGATCCACTACTTCGACGGCAACGAGTCGAAGACTCTCACCGAGAACTTCATCGCCTTTGTTCCTATGGTTAAATACTGGGAGGGTATGAAGGTCTATGGTCAGGGCCGTGATGTGGAGGAGATGGCAAGCTTCTTCTCGCCCGAGACCGGTCGCGTATACCACAACTCGGCTTGGAGGACAGAGGTTGACCCCATCAGCTACAAGTACTTGGCCAACACCTGCTCGGCAGCCAAT
Source organism: Tidjanibacter sp. (assembly GCA_017547065.1). Lineage (GTDB taxonomy): Bacteria > Bacteroidota > Bacteroidia > Bacteroidales > Rikenellaceae > Tidjanibacter. Next base: position 1,498 of record JAFYRC010000254.1, on the reverse strand, counting down.
GTGCCAGCTGTTACCGAGGAGGAGTACAACTCTGTAAATCCATACTTCTTCTTCTCGGGTGTGAGTGCAGGCCACCTCCAACTAAATGGCCCTGCCAACTCCACCGGTCAGCTCAAGAACTTCTACTTCCAGAACAACTCGGCCAACGATTACCGTTGCCCCGGAGTGAATGGAAATGTGTATGGTACTCCCGTACTGCGCTACCGCTATCTTAACCCCGCAAATGCTACCGAGAAGGCTCTGATTGACAAGGTCGTGAATAAGCAGATTGACGTTATCAATGAGGAACTCTTCCCCATTGATGTGGAGGCAAAAACCATTGCAGGCATTGGTATCACTTCGGCAAGTGGTGGTTTGCAGAACAAAGATTGGTATCCCCAGTATGAGCCTGCCAAGGCCTACACCTCGGGTGTTGTCGCAACCATTACAGACGACATCGTCTTTATGGTGATGTACTACAACCACAATGGTAGTCCCTCATCCTCCAACTATGCAGAGAACATCAAGCGAGTTGGTTTCCTCCACATTACCAAAATTAACGTCCGCTTGTACAACAACTCTGTTGCTCCTTCGTCGAGCGACTTTACGTTCAACTGCTACTGGCAGAAGTACGACTACGACTACACCAAACTTTAATTTCCAGCATCAGAAAGAAACAGTATGAAAAGGAATAATATATTTTCGGTATTGGCCGCTTCGCTGATGGCTATGTCAATGGTTGCTTGTGCCGACAACGACTATGTCGACCAAATTGAGGCAGGTAAAGTGGTAACCCACGTTGCTGCCGTGCAGACCCTCACCCCTATGCCCGACGAGAGCGGTGCAAAGAGGGTGTTTGAGGGTGATGAGGTGGTGCTCACCGGCCAAAACCTCGACCACGTTGCAGGTGTCTATATCAACGAGACCGAGGCCGAGATTGTGAAGAAAGCCATTCGTGAGTTGACCTTCAAGGTGCCCACTATGGGCTTTGCACAGCAGGATAACCCCCACTATGCAAACCTCTATGTGATTGACGACAACAAGCTCGACACCATCTATCGCAACAACTTCTACATCACCGTGCCCGTTACCGATGCTATCATCGGTAGCTTCACCCCCGCAGAGGGTACCATTGGCACGGTTGTAACCATCAAGGGTCGCAACTTGGAGCAGATCACCTCCGTGACCTTTGCAGGTGTGAAGTTGGAAGGCGAGGCTCTCACTTTGAGCGCTGAGAGCGTTAAGTTCACCATTCCCGCAGGTACTTACACCGCAGGCTCCAACGCTGTGGAGATCACTGCCGAGTGGGCAGGTGGCGTGTTGGCCGTAACCGGTGCAGAGAATGTCTTCACGATGAAGACCCCCAAGGCAACCATCGATAATGTTCAGGGTGCCAACGATAGTGCCAAGATTGGCGACGAGGTGAGCTTCTCGGGCGAGAACCTCGACCTTATCACCAAGACCACTTGGGGCACCTATGAGATGGTGCTCGTGGAGCAGAGCGCAATCAAACTTGTGC
>JAFYRC010000253.1 GCA_017547065.1 Tidjanibacter sp. | reverse complement strand
TGAACACTCATCGCATATTTGTTGAGAAAAGAGAACCCTATAGGGTGGAGGCAGAAAGCCTTCGTAAGGAGCTTAATCTGAACCTCGCTCTGGATATTAAAGAACTCCGCCTGCTGTGTATCTACGACTTGTTCGGCTTTACGGACGAACTCGTGGAGCAGAGCCGCTACCGTGTATTTGGTGAGAGGGCAACCGACACCGTTACCGACAGCGTGGATTTCGGTGGTATGCCCCACTTGGCAATCGAGTGCCTGCCCGGTCAGTTTGACCAGAGGGCTGCGTCGGCCGAGGACTGTGTGAAACTGCTTTGCCCCACCGCCAATGTGGAGATTCGTAGCGCTAAGTTGCTGATTTTCGACCAGAGCGTTGGCGAGGAGGAGTTGGCAAAGATTGCTCGCTATGAGATTAACGCCGTGGAGTCGAGGGAGAAAAACCTCGACGTGTTGGCACCTGCCGAGAGGGCAGTGGCAAAACCCGTGGCAAAGCTCGAAGGTTTTTGCGAGATTACTGCCGAGAGTGCAGATGCCTACTGCAAAGAGAAGGGTTTGGCGATGAATGGCGACGACCTGATGGAGGTTGTAAAATATTTCCAGTCGGAGGGTAGGGAACCCAATGAAACCGAGTTGCGTATCCTGGATACCTACTGGAGCGACCACTGCCGTCACACTACTTTCACCACTGAGTTGACCGACATTGAGGTGGAGGACTCGTTTGTGGCCGATGATATCAGGGAGGCTGTTGACCAGTGGAAGAGGATTCGTAAGAAACTTGGCAGGGAGGGTAAGAGCCTCTGCCTTATGGATCTTGCAACTATTGGCGCAAGGTATCTGCGCAAACAGGGCCTCTTGGATGACCTCGAACAGAGCGAGGAGAATAACGCTTGCAGCATCTACGTAGATGTGGATGTTGATGGTAAGATTGAGCGCTGGTTGTTGCAGTTCAAGAATGAAACACACAATCACCCCACCGAGATTGAGCCCTTTGGTGGTGCTTCGACCTGCTTGGGTGGCGCAATCCGCGACCCGCTGAGTGGTAGGAGCTATGTATATCAGGCTATGAGGGTTACCGGTGCGGGTAATATTTACCAGCCCGTGGGCGAAACTATGAAGGGTAAACTGCCCCAGAGGATTATCTCGTTGCGTGCAGCTGCCGGCTATTCGTCCTATGGTAACCAGATTGGCCTTGCAACTACCCACGTTAGGGAGATTTACCACCCCGACTATGTGGCCAAACGCTTGGAGGTTGGTGCTGTGGTTGGTGCTGTGAAGGCTTCGGACGTTAGACGTGAGAGGCCCCAGCCCGGCGACGTGATTTTGATGTTCGGTGGCCGTACCGGTAGGGATGGTATCGGCGGTGCTACCGGCTCGTCGAAGGAGCACAACATGTCGTCGTTGGAGGAGTGCGGTAGTGAGGTGCAGAAGGGTAATGCTCCCGAGGAGAGGAAAATCGCAAGGTTGTTCCGCCGTCCGGAGGTTACACGACTGATTAAGAAATCAAACGACTTTGGCGCAGGTGGTGTTAGCGTGGCTATTGGTGAGTTGACTGATGGTCTGGATATCTTCCTCGACAGAGTACCTACAAAATATAGCGGTTTGAATGCCACCGAGTTGGCCATTAGCGAGTCGCAGGAGCGTATGTCGGTGGTTGTGGAGGCTAAGGATCGCAAAGAGTTTGAGGAGTATTGCAAGGAGGAGAACATTGAGGTAACCCACGTAGCAAATGTTACCGATAGGGGTCGTATGAGAATGTTCTACGGCGAGGAAATTGTTGCCGATTTGAGCCGTGAGTTTATCGACTCGGCAGGTGCAAAACACTATGCTACGGCTGTTGTAGGCGCAATTGAGGAGAAGAATCCCTTTGCACGAGAGATTGAGGGCGAGGGCGTTAAGGAGAAGATCCTTAATATCTTGGCCGATGATAACGTGACTTCGCAGAAGGGCCTCATCGAGATGTTCGACTCGAGCATTGGTGCAAGTACCGTGTTGATGCCCTTTGGTGGTAAGACCCAGCAGACTGAGGCTCAGGTGAGCGTACAGAAACTGCCCGTGGGTAACCACACCACTAATACTGCAAGTATGATGTCCTACGGCTTTAACCCCTACCTGAGTAGTTGGAGTCCCTACCACGGTGCCGCTTACGCTGTGGTGGATGCAGTGGCAAAGGCTGTTGCAGCGGGTGCTGAGTATGACAAGATGAGGTTCTCCTATCAGGAGTACTTCGAGAAGATGACCTCACCCACCGCTTGGGGTAAACCTCTGGCAGCTCTGCTTGGTGCATTGCGCATGCAGGTGGCTTTGGGTCTGCCTTCGATTGGTGGTAAGGACTCTATGAGTGGTACCTTTGCTGATATTAACGTACCGCCCACGCTGATTGCCTTTGGTGTAGCAGCGGTGGATAGCAGGGTTGTGATTAGCCCCGAGTTGAAATCGGTTGGTAACTACATCTATTTGGTGCGCCACACTCCGCTGAAAGGCTATATGCCCGACACTGTGGAGTTGGTGGATAACTTCGAGATGGTACGCCACAAAATTTTCAGTGGCGCTATCGTGTCGGCCTACGCCGTTGGTTTTGGTGGCGTGGCAGAGGCACTCTCGAAAATGACCTTCGGTAATAGGATTGGTGCAGAGGTTAGCCTCAAAGAGAATGACTTGTTCGATTGGAACTACGGCTCGATTGTGATTGAGAGCAATCGCCCGCTCGACTTCCCCAATGTTGAGCTGCTCGGACGCACCATTGAGAAGGATAGCTTGGTTGTGAATGGCGTGGAGATTTCGGTTGACGAGCTCTATGAGGCCAACCGCAAACGCTTCACGGAGGTGTATGCCGATTGCAGCGGTGTGGATGGTAGCGTGGAGAACGCAACATCGGGTGAGAACACCACTCGCTATGAGGGCGAGGCAGTGGAGAACCCCGTTGTCTACTTGCCCGTATTCCCCGGTACCAACTGTGACTACGATATGGCCAAAGCCTTCGTGAGGGAGGGTGCCGAGGTCCGCACTTCGGTGTTCTGCAACCTCACAGCCGAGGATATCGAGAATTCGACCGCACGTATGGCCGAGGAGATTGACGGTTGTCACATTTTGGCAATTAGTGGTGGTTTTTCGGCAGGCGATGAGCCCGATGGTAGTGGTAAATTTATTGCCAGCGTGCTTCAGAATGATAAGGTTAAGGGTGCTATTGAGGGCCTTCTCGCAAGGGGTGGTCTGGTGCTCGGTATCTGCAATGGCTTCCAGGCGTTGGTTAAGTCGGGATTGCTGCCCTATGGTAAGATTGGCGACTTGAGGCCCGACTCGCCCACACTTTTCCGCAACGATATTAACCGCCACATCTCGCAGATTGTAACTACCAGGGTTGCATCGGTTGCTTCGCCTTGGTTGGAGGGCTTCCAGGTGGGTGAACTCCACTCAGTAGCCGCTTCGCATGGCGAGGGTAAGTTTGTGGCCAACGCAGCTCTGGCTGCCGAATTGAGGAAGAATGGTCAGATTGCCTTCCAGTATGCCGATGGTGAGGGTAACGCAACAATGCACTCGCCCGAAAACCCCAATGGCTCGACTGAGGCTATCGAGGGCATCTGCTCGCCCGATGGTAGGATTTTGGGTAAGATGGGCCACTCGGAGCGCTGGGGCGAGGGTTTGATGAAGAATATCGCCGGTAATAGGGATCAAAACCTCTTCCGCAATGCAGTGAACTATTTTAGAAAGAAATAAACAAAAGTATAATCAATAAAAATCAGGTAAGATGAAACAGTTAGAGATGCTCTATGAGGGCAAAGCAAAACAGGTGTATGCAACCGATGAGGCAGACAAAGTAATTATCCACTACAAAGACGCCGCAACCGCATTCAACAACATCAAGAAGGCAACCATCGCTAACAAAGGTGTGTTGAACAATGAGATTTCGACCATCATTTTCCACAAATTGCGTGAGGCAGGTATCCCCACCCACTACGTGGAGACCCTTAACGAGCGTGATCAGGTGTGCTTGAAGGTGTCGATTGTACCTCTGGAGGTTATCGTGCGCAATGTTATTGCCGGTTCGATGGCAAAACGCCTCGGTATTGAGGAGGGTACTCCTGCACCCAACACCATTTTTGAAATTTGCTACAAAGATGACGCACTTGGCGATCCTCTGATCAACGACCACCACGCTGTAGCTCTTGGTGCTGCAACCTATGAGGAGTTGGCTGAGATCTACGACCTGACCGGTCGCATCAACCAGGTGCTGATTGATATGTTCTCGCAGATTAACATCCGCCTTGTAGACTTCAAGATTGAGTTTGGTAAGACTGCCGATGGTAAGATTGTGTTGGCTGACGAGATTAGCCCCGACACCTGCCGTCTGTGGGATGCTGATACCAACGAGAAACTCGACAAAGACCGTTTCCGCAGGGATATGGGTAAGGTAATCGAGGCTTACGAGGAGATCAACGCAAGGCTTAATACTATTAAATAAGAAAAATCGAGGATGAACTCCAACGAGAACAAAATTGTTGGTGGCAGAGAGTTGCACGAGGAGTGTGGCGTTTTTGGCATCTACGGCTCGGCTGACGCAGCCAACATCACATACTATGGCCTTCACGCCCTGCAACATAGGGGCCAGGAGGGCTGTGGTATTGTGAGTGCCGAGGGTGACAAATTGCAATACATCAAGGGCCCCGGATTGGTGAACAATGTCTTCAATGAGGAGAATATTGCTTCGCTCAAAGGTAGCATTGCTATTGGTCAGGTGCTCTATACTACGGCTGGTGGCGGCGGTGTGGAAAACATTCAACCCATCGTATTCCGCCACAGCACGGGTGACTTTGCAATTTCCTACAACGGTAACCTTGTCAATTCGGATCGCTTGAAGAAGTATTTGGAGTCGAAGGGTAGCCTCTTTTTGACCACTTCGGATTGCGAAATCATTGCCAACCTTATCAAAAAAGACACTAGTTGTAAGGAACCCCAAGATAGGATTCACGCCATTATGGAGGCGCTGAATATGGTCGAGGGTGCCTTTGCATTTCTCATTATGACCGGCAAACGTATCTATGCTTGCAGGGATAAATATGGCCTTAAACCTCTGTCGCTCGGACGATTGGCGGATGGTAGCTGGGTTATTGCAAGTGAGACATGTGCTTTTGAGGTGGTTGGTGCCGAGTATGTGAGGGATGTAGAGCCAGGTGAGATTGTCACGATTGACCACCACGGTCTGCGTAGCAACCACTTCTCGGCCTACAAACACCACAAGATGTGTTCGATGGAGTATATCTACTTTGCCCGTCCCGATAGCGATATTGATGGTTGCAACGTTCACGCATTCCGTAAGGAGAGCGGACGATTGCTCTATCGCGAGGCTCCGGCCGAGGCAGATATTGTTATCGGTGTGCCCGATTCGAGTTTGAGCGCGGCTATCGGCTATGCCGAGGAGAGCGGTATTCCATACGAGATGGGTCTTGTGAAGAGTAAGTACATCGCTCGTACCTTCATTCAGCCCTCGCAGAGTATGAGGGAGAAGGGTGTGAGGATGAAACTCTCGGCTGTGAGCAGTATTGTGAAGGGTAAGAGAGTGGTGATGGTGGACGATTCCATTGTGAGGGGTACAACCTCGGCGCGCATCGTTAGGCTTCTAAAAGAGGCAGGTGCTGTGGAGGTACACGTCCGCATTGCAAGTCCCACAATGAAACACCCCTGTTTCTATGGTGTGGATACCTCTACGTATGAGGAACTTATCTCGGCAAACTACAACGTTGAG
>JAFYRC010000252.1 GCA_017547065.1 Tidjanibacter sp. | reverse complement strand
GGCAATAAGCGCCGTAGCATTACGGAACGCATTGCGGAAGTTGGGGTCATCGCTCTTCACAAAGAAGGGCATATCCTCCTTCATCAGTTCCGTAACCTCATTAAGATAGTTCTCGTCGTCGATGATGCGCACCTCCCACTCTTGCTTATTCATAGCATTGGGAGCGTTCACACCGCACACGGCAATCTTCTGCAACAGCTCTCGGGGCACCGCCTTATCCTCATACTGGCGGATGGAGCGCCTAGACATAATCGCATCCACAACGGGGGTTTCACTCTGTTTCATACTATTCTCCGATTGGCAACCGCCAAGCACCACTGTCAGCAGCGCCATTGCGGCCATTGTAAGTGTTTTGATTGTTGGTTTCATATCTCTGCAGTTTTAATTTCACCATAAAGATAGGAACTTTTTTCCATAAATCCACACGCACCGGTTCAACTCTCCCACGTGCTCCTGTTTTGCTCGCCCACTCTCCCACGTCAATTTCTCCCTGGCAGGGACAAAAAGAAAACCGCCCTCGTTATTACGAAGGCGGCCTCTTGGTTGTGTCTACACAACTGCTCTACTCGCAAACTTATTTTTTGTAGCGAGCGTAGCGCTGCATAAACTTATCTACACGACCGGCAGTGTCAACAAGTTTCATCTTACCGGTGTAGAAGGGGTGCGAAGTGTTCGAAATCTCCATTTTGTAAACGGGATACTCAACACCGTCCACCTCCAAAGTCTCTTTGGTGTTCACTGCCGAGCGGCAGAGAAAAACGTGATCGTTGGACATATCCTTGAATGCAACGATACGATAGTTCTTAGGATGGATATCTTTTTTCATCGTTTTCTACTTTTTTAATGGTTTACTCTGCTACAACCGAGAAGTGAATGGTTGCTTTAACCTCCTTGTGGAGTTTAATGGTTGCCTCGTACTCACCGAGAGTCTTCACTGCATCCAAGGTGATGGTCTTGCGATCAACCTCGATACCCTTCTCTGCCAATGCACCAGCAAGGTCAGCCGAAGTGATGCTACCGAAGATCTTCTCCTCCTCAGCCTTAGCGGTGAGGGTGAACTGGAGATTCTCGATTTTCTCTGCCAAAGCCTGAGCGTCAGCAAGGATCTTAGCGTCCTTGTGAGCCCTCTGGCGAAGGTTCTCTGCCAATACTTTCTTAGCCGACTCGGTAGCTACCTTTGCGTAGCCCTGGGGAAGAAGGTAGTTGTTAGCATAGCCGGGCTTTACGTCTACGATGTCGTTAGCGTAGCCCAATTTCTCAACGTCTTTAATAAGAATTACCTGCATAATTTCGTCCTCCTTCTCTAAATTATTTCATCAAATCGGTTACAAAGGGCAGGATTGCGAGGTGACGAGCACGCTTAACAGCCTGAGCCACTTTCTTCTGGTATTTCTGCGAAGTACCGGTCAAACGACGGGGAAGAATCTTACCCTGCTCGTTGAGGAACTTTTTCAAAAACTCGCCATCCTTATAGTCGATGTATTTGATACCGCTCTTTTTGAAACGGCAATATTTTTTCTTCTTAACGTCTACTGCGACGGGGTTCAAGTAGCGGATCTCGCTATCGTTCTTTACAGGTGCTGCCATGGTTTATGCCTCCTCTACTGCTACGGGTTCAACTTCTGCCTCGGCTGCTGCGGGAGCCTCCTCGACGGTTACTTTGCCAGCAAGTTTGTTGCGGCGTTTGATGCTGTACGCAACTGCATCCTTGTCCTGACGGAACGAAAGGAAGCGGATAACGCGCTCATCACGACGATACTGCTTCTCGAGCTTCTCGATGAGGCTGCCCTCGCCGGTGAACTCGATAAGGAAATAGTAGCCGGTGGTCTTCTTCTGGATAGCATAAGCGAGTTTTTTCAAACCCCAAGCCTCTGCATTTACGATTTGACCGCCGTTCTCGGTGATAACACCTTGGAATTTGCCAAACAGCTCCTCAAGCTGAACCTCCGACAACACGGGGGTAGCAATGAAAACGGTTTCGTAATTGTTCATAATGTTTTGTTAATTAGTTAATTGTTGTTTTTTGCATACCAAATGCGGGCGCAAAGATACGAATAAAATTGAAAATTGAAAATTGAGAGTTGAAAATTTTCATTTTTTCTTCACTTTTTGTGCTCTGCACTCGGATATTAGCCTCTATTTTTCGCCCTCAAAGCCTGGGGCCGACAGGGGAAGTTCGCTACCATCGGGGGTCACCAACACGGCACCACCCTTCGTAACGTGGCCAATAACGTCCACGCCGCCAAAGTGCAGCACCTTATCCCTCATTTCCAAGGGCACGGTAAACATCAGCTCGTAGTCGTCGCCACCATTCAGCACCGCCACGATGGGGTCGGCGTTGAGTTCCTCGGCCATCGACCTCGTTTCGGCAGCAATGGGAATACGCTCCAGGTAGAGCCTTACGCCCACGCCCGAACTCTTGCACAATTGCAGTGCGTCGGAGGCAAGGCCGTCGGTAATGTCAATCATTGAGGTGGGCACAATTCCCTCTGCGGCAAGAGCGTCCACGATGTCGTTCCTCAAATCGGGACGCAACCAGCGGCGCAGGATATACTCACGGCCCTTGAAGTCGGGCTGTGGGTTGTCGTGGCCCGCAAAGGCAATCTTCTCCCTTTCGAGGAGGTGGAGGCCCATATAGGCAGCGCCGAGGTCGCCCGTGATGCACACAAGGTCGTTCTCCTTGGCACCGCTACGGCGCACAAGTTTATCCTTTGCAACCTCGCCAATGGCGGTAATGGCAATAGCAAGGCCGTTAACCGAGGCGGTGGTGTCGCCACCCACAAGGTCAACACCCCACTCCTCACACGCACTACGCACGCCTGCATACAATTCTTCAAGGTGCTCCACGGCAAACTTGGACGACACACCCAGCGAGATGGTTACCTGCTTGGGTTTACCATTCATTGCCACAATGTCGCTACATCCTGCAACGG
>JAFYRC010000031.1 GCA_017547065.1 Tidjanibacter sp. | reverse complement strand
GTCGCCGAACTGCTTAACCTCGAACGATTTGCTGTTAGCGTCGCCCTCAACTGCGTCGAATGCACCCTGAAGACCCTCACGTACCTGGTCAGCAGTAACTGCCTGGTCGAAACGTACTACGAAGGTACGGCCACCCGAGAAGTCAACACCGTAGTTCAAACCACGAGTCGAAAGCGAGATAACCGAAGCAACGATCAGCACGAGCGATACGATGTAGGAGTATTTGCGGATACCGATGAAGTTAACCTTGGTATTAGCCAAGAAGTTCTCAGTAATTTTCGAAGCGAACTTGATATCTTTACCCTTTGCCAACCTTGCCTCGAAGATGATGCGGGTGATGAAGAGCGAAGTGAACAACGAGGTGATGATACCGATGATCAGAGTGGTAGCGAAGCCCTGTACAGGACCAGTACCGAATACGAACAGAACGATACCGGTGATGATGGTGGTGATGTTCGAGTCAACAATAGCGCTCATAGCGTTCTTGTAACCCTCGCTCACTGCCAAGCTGAGGCCCTTACCTGCGCGCAACTCCTCTTTAACACGCTCGTAGATAATAACGTTAGCATCCACAGCCATACCCAGGGTCAACACGATACCTGCGATACCGGGCAGGGTCAATACTGCGCCGAACGAAGCCAACACACCGAACAAGAAGAATACGTTGCAAACAAGTGCGATGCTTGCGGTCATACCTGCACGGTTGTAGAAGCAAATCATATAGAGCAGTACGAGTACGAATGCGATGATGAACGAGATCAACGAAGCATTGATACTCTCAGCACCCAGCGAAGGACCAACAACGGTATCCTGGATGATACGTGCGGGAGCGGGCAATTTACCCGATTTGAGCACGTTAGCCAAGTCGGTAGCCTCGGTGATATCGAACTGACCGGTAATCTGCGAACGACCACCGGTGATCTCGGTCTGTACGGTAGGAGCCGAGTAAACAACGTTGTCCAAAACGATAGCGATGCTCTTACCAATGTTAGCCTTGGTCAGACGAGCCCAAACGTTCGAACCGCTGGTGTTCATAACCATGTCAACCTCGGCGTAGCCACCGTTCTGCGAGTACTGGGGCGAAGCGTCTACAATCGAGCTACCATCCAGGGGAGCCTTACCATCACGGCCGTCAGCCTTGATAGCGTAGAGCTGGTAAACGGTACCAGCCTCATCAATTGCCTTCGAGCTCCACAAGAAGCGAACGTCGGGGTTGATTACAGCCTTAACCTGGGGAAGAGCCAAGTACTCCTCAATAGCCTCCATGTCGTAAACCATTGCGTGACCAACAACGGGACCGTTCATAATCTGGCCGGCACCATTGGTCGAGGGCATCAGTTTAGCAAACAAGGGGTTAGCCTTAGCATAAGCTTCCAACTCAGCGTTCTCGTTCTGACCCTCAAGCTCAGCCAAGAGGTCGCCCTCTGCAGCCTGTGCCTTAACCTCTGCGGGCTGTGCAGCCACGTTCAGGTCACGGAGAATGTTGTTAGCCCTCTGCAACATGGGGAATACTTCACCGTTGTCGTAGGTTGCCCAGAACTCCAACGAAGCGGTACCCTGGAGAAGCTTACGAACACGCTCGGGCTCCTTAACACCGGGGAGCTCCACGAGGATGCGGCCCGAGTTCTCAAGGCGCTGGATGTTGGGCTGTGCCACACCAAAGCGGTCGATACGGCTACGGAGTACGTTGTAGGAGTTAGCGATTGCGCTCTCTGCCTCTGCACGCAACACCTTCACTACCTCGTCGTTGCTGCTGTTGAGCGACACTTTGTCTTTCATCACCTGGTTGTTGAAGATGATAGCCAGGGGAGCACCCTCGGAAAGTTTGTCATACGACTTTGCGAAGAGAGTGATGAAATCGCTCTGCGAGTTCTTAGCTGCAACCTTAGCCTCCTCAACTGCTGCGAGGAAGGTGGGGTCGGTCGAGTTGTTCGACAAAGCCTTCACAACGTCCTCAACTGCGATCTCGAGCATCACGTTCATACCACCTTTGAGGTCCAGACCGAGGTTGATCTCTTTCTCTTTTACCTCCTTGTAGGTGAACTTCTTGATGAGGATGTTGTAAACAGTCTTCGACTTCACGCTGTCGAGATACTGCTGCTCCTTCTTAACGAGGAGATTCTGGCGGTAAGCCGCCTCACTTACACCTGCCCTATCGAGCACAGCCTGGTCGATGGTTGTAGCTGCAACCTGCTCTGCGGCATATTTAGCAGCTTTTTTCTCAACCACACCCGACACTACGCTGAACGAGAGCTGGTAAGCGCAAGCAATCGCCAAAACGATTGCCACGAATTTAATAAGTCCTTTGTTCTGCATTGTTTGTTAGTGTTTGAATTATTATTGTTTTGTTTGTTTTGTTTGCTCTTCACGTGCGCACGACCTGCACCCTTACGCGTGTTTCGCGTGCGCTCTGCCCACACCACGTGCGCGCATTATGCGTAAATAACTCGCAAAGCTAACACTTTTTCCCTAAAACACCAAATAAAGAATTGAGAATTGAGAATTGAAAATTGAAAATTAGCGATCAGCGGTCAGCATTCAGCAGCCAGCGGCCTACTTTTTATTGCCCTTCTTGCCGACGATTGACGGTTGACGGTTGACGGTTGACGGTCGACCAGAAACAGAGAGTGCATATCGCGATGGAAATTTGGTGTAAAACTCACCCAAGATATGTGCTCGACAAAAAAAACAGAGCGACACCGAAATGTCGCTCTGTTTTCTATCGCAAGGTGCGCTTATTTAACCTCCTCGAACTCAACGTCCTCGGGCTGGCCACCGGTCTGCTGACCACCTGCCTGCTGACCGCCATTGGGCTGTGCCTGCTGGGCGTTCTGCTGTGCATAGAGGTCCTGCGAAGCTGCCTGCCATGCGGCGTTCAGTTTCTCGCTTGCTGCGTCGATAGCTGCGAGGTCCTGTGCCGAGTGTGCGCTCTTAAGCTCGGCGAGAGCACCCTCGATTGCCGACTTCTTATCGGCGGGCAACTTGTCGCCATACTCTTTGAGCTGTTTCTCAGTGGTGAAGATCATGCTGTCGGCACCGTTAATCTTGTCGATGCGCTCGCGCTCCTCTTTATCTTTTGCCTCATTAGCCTTTGCCTCATCACGCATACGCTGGATCTCGGCGTCGGTCAAACCGCTCGAAGCCTCGATGCGGATGCTCTGCTCCTTACCGGTACCTTTATCTTTGGCCGACACATTGAGAATACCATTGGCGTCGATGTCGAACGAAACCTCAATCTGGGGTACACCACGGGGAGCTGCGGGAATGCCGTCGAGGTGGAAGCGACCGATGGTTTTATTGTCGCGTGCCATCTGACGCTCGCCCTGGAGTACGTGGATCTCTACCGAAGGCTGGTTGTCCTGTGCGGTGGAGAACACCTGGCTTTTGCGGGTAGGAATGGTGGTGTTGGCGTCAATCAGACGAGTGAACACGCCACCGAGGGTCTCAATACCGAGCGAGAGAGGAGTAACATCCAAGAGGAGTACATCCTTAACCTCACCGGTCAACACGCCACCCTGAATTGCAGCACCGATAGCCACAACCTCATCAGGGTTAACACCCTTCGAGGGAGCTTTACCAAAGAACTCCTCAACCACCTTCTGGATTGCGGGGATACGAGTCGAACCACCCACGAGGATAACCTCGTCAATCTGGTTTGCGCTGAAACCTGCATCGCTCAAAGCCTTACGGCAGGGCTCGATGGTTGCGCGGATGAGCCTGTCGGCCAACTGCTCGAATTTAGCCCTGGTGAGGGTCATTACAAGGTGCTGGGGAATACCGTCTACGGGCATGATGTAGGGAAGGTTGATCTCGGTCGAGGTACTGCTCGAGAGCTCAATTTTAGCCTTCTCTGCTGCCTCTTTCAGACGCTGCATAGCCATGGGATCCTTGCGGAGGTCGATGCCGTGTTTGCCCTGGAACTCAGCAGCCATCCAGTCGATAATCACGTGGTCGAAGTCGTCAACACCGAGGTGGGTATCACCATTGGTCGACTTAACCTCAAATACACCGTCGCCAAGCTCCAAGATGGAGATATCGAAGGTACCACCACCGAGGTCATAAACGGCAATCTTCATATCCTTGCCTGCCTTGTCAAGACCATAAGCGAGAGCTGCTGCGGTGGGCTCGTTGATAATACGACGAACCTTCAAACCTGCAATCTCACCTGCCTCTTTGGTAGCCTGACGCTGCGAGTCGCTAAAATATGCGGGTACGGTGATAACTGCCTCGTTCACAGTGGTTCCGAGGTAGTCCTCAGCGGTCTTTTTCATCTTCTGGAGAATGATAGCCGAGATCTCCTGGGGAGTATATTTGCGGTCGCCAATCTCAACCATAGGCACGCCGTTACCACCGCTCACTACACTATAAGGAACGCGAGCAGCGTCGCTCTGCACCTGATCCATTTTCTCACCCATAAACCTCTTGATCGAGAAGATGGTGTTCTTGGGGTTGGTGATAGCCTGACGCTTTGCGGGGTCGCCCACCTTACGCTCGCCACCCTCGGTGAATGCCACAATCGAAGGGGTTGTGCGGTGTCCCTCGCTGTTGGGGATAACCACGGGCTCGTTGCCCTCCATTACTGCTACACAGCTGTTGGTTGTACCAAGGTCGATACCAATAATCTTTGCCATAACTTTAATTCCTTTTTATATTGTTTAACTTACTTATTTATATATTCTCTTTTCTGTGGGCCCCGAGCCTTGCTCTGCCCTTCGATCAAGTATTGTTCAATCTCTGTGCCAAGCGATTTTTGTGCCACAACAACTGACAAACCACCACACCCCGACTGACAAAGTGTGACAAAACGTGCCAAAAAGTCCGAAAATGACATTTTTCACTCCTCGTGCCACTCTGGTGCCAAAGTGGGGTAAAAATCAAAAAAGGAAGAAAAAATAAAATTTGTGTCGGAAAATTTTTTTATTCCGCAAAATGGTGTTACCTTTATAGTGCTAAACATGGCAACAACTAAAAACACAAATCTAAACACTAATATCACTATGGTAATCACCTTTAACGAATTGCGCCGCATCAAGGACAAATTGCCCAGTGGCAGCAGCCAGCGCATCGCAGATGAGCTCGGCATCAATGTAGACGAAGTAAGGAACTTTTTCGGCGGTCGCCACTTTGAGGGTGCCACCACCACTGCAGGTATTGTTGTGGAGGAGGGTCCCGATGGTGGTATCGTAAGTTTCGAGGATGACACCATTTACCAGGCTGCACTCGCAATCCTCAAAGAGCTTGAGTAGTCCGTTTGGTGCACAAAAAAGCAGAGCGACATTTCGGTGTCGCTCTGTTTTTTTAGCAATCAGCGGTCTATATTTTTTACCTAATTTGCCTACCCAAAACCACAGAAAGAGGAAAATATTTACTAATTACTCTTTACTATCTACTAATTTGTCTGCCTGCGGCCTACTCCGGCTGATAGCCCACATCTTCGGCGAGGTGGGCGCCATTAGCAGCGGCTACGGCAAGCTCGTCGCAGCGATTGTTCTCCACCGTGGTGGAGTGGCCCTTAACCCACACAAACTTCACCCTATGGCGACGATAGACACGCAGGAATCGTTGCCACAAGTCGGGATTTTTGGCCTTTGCGAAACCTTTTTTCTCCCAGCCGAACACCCAACCTTTCTCCACCGAATCCACGACATATTTACTGTCGGAGTAGAGCACCACATCCGTACCGTCGTATTTGAGCGCTTCAAGTGCTACACACACCGCCATTAGCTCCATACGGTTGTTGGTGGTCATACGGAAACCCTCGCTCAACTCCTTGCGGTAGGGTGGCGAGAGCAACACTGCGCCATAGCCTCCTTTGCCGGGGTTGCCGAGCGACGAGCCGTCTGTGTAGATTATTACGTTGGGCAAAACTGTGGATTGTATTTTCTATTCAACATCTCGGTCACCCCTCTACCATAGGCGAGGACACATCTCTCCCCTATCTCTCCGGCGACCTACCTACACACATCCCTACCTACGATTCTCCTTTGCCTCCACCGAGAGGGTTGCGTGAGGCACCACGCGCAGGCGCTCCTTGGGGATAAGCTTACCTGTCTCACGGCAAATGCCATAGGTTTTGTTTTCGATGCGTACGAGGGCTGCTTCGAGATGGTTGATGAACTTGAGTTGTCGCTGTGCAAGACGCCCCATCTCCTCTTTGGTGAGGGTTGCGGCACCCTCTTCGAGCACCTTGAAGGTGGGCGAAGTATCCTCGGTGTCATTACTTGCGGAGTTGTTCACCGACGAGCGCAACAGCTCATAGTCGTCCTTTGCCTTACCGAGCATATCAAGGATGATAACCTTAAACTCGGCCAATTCCTCATCGGAATATCTGGTTTTCTCAACTTCTGCCATAGTTAAATAGTTTTTGGTTTACTCAAAGATACAAAAGATTTACCAAACCGCAAACTTTTTGTCTATTTATTTTTTCAGAAGCAACAGTAGACAATTAGTAGAGAGTAATTAGTAAAGAGTAAATATTTTTCACCTATCGACCCTAGCAGTCCTAGTGGGGGCCTAGCTAAAGGACAGAAAAAGCAAGAAAGGGGGAAAACTGGCTGCTGAATGCCAATTGTCGGTTGATGGTCGACTAAAAAACGCAGAGTGCGCGGGGAATTTTGTGCCAGCGTCAGAATGACGCGTTCACCATTTGGCAACCACGCCCCACAACAAAAAACGCAGAGTGCGCGGGGAATTTTGCGCCAGCGTCAGAATGACGCTCTCCCCATTTGGTTGTGCAAGTTATTGACGTTAGGTAGCCGTAAAAAACTCATAGAAGCGAGCGTATTTTAGGCGCACAAGAAAATCCCCTCCGCAGTTTGCTGACGCAAATAAGGAGGGGATTTATCGCAGTGCAACGCCAAAGACGCCGCATAT
>JAFYRC010000251.1 GCA_017547065.1 Tidjanibacter sp. | reverse complement strand
CTCCTCTTTTGCCTGCTGGGCCGAGAGTGTTTCGATTGCCGCAGCAATAGCCTCCGCCTGCTTTTCGAGCTCGAAAACAACCATTGCAAGCGAGTCGGAGGGAGCTGCCACGAGGGCCTCTCGCGTGGCCGCAAGCTGTTTTTCCACGCGCTCACCACGCAGGGCGAGTTGTTTGAGTTGTCGTTCGACGAATATCTGTTGGGCCGAGCAGGTGAGCGATATGCAGAGCATTGTCACCATCACCGCCCAAAGGCGCAAGTGAGTCTTTATTTCCACCATTTCATCAAGAAGAATTGAATGAGTCCGAAGATTTCCAAACGGCCAAGCAACATTTGAAGGGTGCTCACAACCTTCACCACAATGGGCATCGAAGAGTAGTTATCCAGCGAGCCCACCGCGCCAAAACCGGGGCCGATATTACCCGTGGATGCAATCGATGCAGAGAAGGCCGTGGTGAGATCCACACCGCAAGCGGCGTTGATGATCGTACCGCCCAAAATCGTACAGCCGTAGATGACAACATATAGAATTGCAAAGTTGACCAGGTCGTTGTCCTGCACCACGCCGTTGTTTTTGATGCGAATGATTGCATTGGGGTGCTGTTGTTGGCGGATGCGGGCCTTAATGAGTTTGCCGGCAATCAGCACTCGGTCGCTCTTCAAACCACCCGAGGTACTGCCCGCCATACCGCCCTGCACCGACAGCCACATCAGCAGGCACACAGCCAGCGCGGGCCACACAGTTGTGTCGGCCGTAGCAAATCCCGAAGTTGTCACAATGGCCACAACCTGGAATACACCATGACGTAGCGACTCAAAGAACCCACCATAGGTACCACCCAGCCACAAGCTAAGCGTCACCACAAGGCAAATGAGTGCCGTGGACTTGATGTAAAATGTTGCCGCCTCGGTGCGGAAGATATTGTTTTTGCGTCCGATGATAGTGGCGTAGATGATGCCATAGTGAAGGCTGCTGGCGAACATGAAGAATATCAGCACAATCTCCACCCACACGCTACCGAAGGCTCCAACGCTTGCATTCTTCGTACTAAAACCACCCGTTGCAATGGCCGAGAAGGCGTGGTTTACGGCATCAAACCAACCCATGCCGGCAA
The DNA here is from genome assembly GCA_017547065.1 of Tidjanibacter sp. Lineage (GTDB taxonomy): Bacteria > Bacteroidota > Bacteroidia > Bacteroidales > Rikenellaceae > Tidjanibacter. The sequence continues at coordinate 1,861 of JAFYRC010000251.1, read as the reverse complement.
GTTTGAGTGCCACGGCACACACAACCGTCATACCGAGGTAGACGCTCAGCAAAATCTGCATAATCTTCGACGAGCGGTAGCGGTAGTTATCCCTCGCCATCGACGAAATCTCAAGGCTCGACATGGTCATACGGCTACGTCCCATCATGGGCAAAATCACCAGCGCAAACATCACTACGCCCACACCACCAATCCAGTGGGTTACACTACGCCAAAACAGCAGTCCCTTAGGCAGCGCCTCAATGTCGTTAAGAATTGATGCACCCGTGGCCGTAAAGCCCGACACACTCTCAAACCAAGCGTTGATTACCGAGAATTCGCCGCCCCACAGCAGGAATGGGAACATGCCCACAAAGCACGACGCCAGCCATGCACCAATCACAATGGCATAGCTCTCCTTTGAGGTCATCGAGCCACCTTTACCCACAAAAATCAGCGGAAAACTACCTAGCAAAGCCGTAAGTAGGAACGACAACAGCAGGGGAGTGAAGCCACTGTCCACTCCATTGAGATAGGATATGCCCGCCGAAAGGAGCATGAATGCCGACTCAAAGAGTAGCACCATACCTATATATCTCAATACTGTCTGTATTCTCATAGCACTCTACTATTGCTTTTTATTCTGCTCAATAAGCTGAATAATGTTGTTGTTGAGATCCATCAGCTCGCTCTTCTCGTCAATCTTTACCTTGTAGGGGAGTTTTGACTCCACATAGAAGCCCAGCGCCTTGCTGATGCGCTGCACGGGGCGAGTATAGTATGTGTCGATGAAGAAGTAGAACATACACACGATTACGATTGCTACAATCAGCGTGAGAATGCTCGGAGTGATGGTCCTATAAATACTATCCTCAATGCGGCTTGTGCGCACAGCAATGGAGTTGCTGGGTGAGGACATATAGTCCTTGATGGCTGTGTCGAGCGCATAGTAGGCGTCAACGTAGCTACTCATATACCAATCTCGATCGGCCGACTCAGTGGTTATTGTCGAGGCGTGAATTTCCACAATAGCGTGGTAGTGTTTGTTGGCTTCGGCAATTTTCTCAAGATCTTTGGTGTCTGCCGAACTGCTAATTGCCTCTTGCAGAGCGGTGTTGAACGTGTGAAGACCAATGGTATACTCCTCCGAAGGTGTCTGATTACCGAGGATAATCATCTTCAGCACAGCGCTATTCTGCGTTTGCAGAGCATCAAGCATTCTCTTTGCGAACTCCGTTGCCTCGGTACCTTGGGCGATGACAAGTTCGGTGTCCTTACGCAGGCGATTCATCTCGGCATAGGCAATAACGCCCGAGAAAAAGAGCACAACAATGAGCGCTATAAAGCCCACGGTTATCTTTTTACGAATAGATTTCATCGTTTGAATATTTCAGTTTAACTCACAAATATACTAAAAAATCTCTTCTGCCAACATTTCACATCCCTCGTCAACACCCAAAAGGCGCACGCGCATCAACTTATTGATGCGCTCTCGATCGAATGGCATTTTAACTTTTATGTAGTTTTCGGTAAAACCAATCATCTGACCGTGCTTAGGCGAGCTCTCAAACAACACCGTAGCCTCGGTGCCCACATAACGTTCGTAGAACTCTCTGTGAAGGCGCTCGCAAAGCTCCTCCAATCGTGCTGCACGGACAGTTTTCACAGAGTCCTGAACCTTACCTGGCATTGCTGCTGCCGGAGTATTTGCCCTTGCAGAGAAGGGAAATACGTGAAGGTAGGCCGGAGCAAGGCGCTCTAAAAAGTTGTAGGTCTGCTCAAACTCCTCGTTGGTTTCGCCGGGAAATCCTACAATCACATCGATACCAATAAAAGCATCGGGCATTGCCCTGCGTACAGCCTCGATGCGAGCTTCAAAGGT
>JAFYRC010000250.1 GCA_017547065.1 Tidjanibacter sp. | reverse complement strand
GTTCCCCATCAGATGATGCTCTGGAAATCAATGTTGGACAACAACCTCACCAGCGAGGCACACAAGATTGCCTTTACCGCACTGGACACCTGGAGCCGTGAGTGTGGCGAGAGCTACAACAGCCCCGAGCACTTCATCATAGCCTCGGGCCGAGGTGCCGGCTGGCACAACTTCTCGGGCCTCTCGTCGCCCGTGGTGTGCTGGTACAGCTCCTATTTCCGAAAGGGTACGCTTACCACCGGTTTCGATGTGGTGGTGGAGGGTGGCACATTCACCAACGAGCAAAGCCACTACAAAGCCTCGTTGCGCTTCGAGAAGGATGCCGTGGGTAGGAAGGTGGCCGTTGTGGCCTGTCTTAACCCCGAGTACACCTACCGAGCTACACTCAACGGAAAGCCCCTCGCAATCGAGAGCCCCTACCCCGGATTGCTCTATGTGTCGATGGAGGCCACACGCAAACCGGCCACTCTGGTGATTGAGGTCGAATAAAAAAAGGGCTACTGGATTCTCCATTTTCAATTTTCAATTCGTATATTTGTAGTATGGCAGACAACTATTTGGAAAAGAAAATGGAGGACTACAAGGCGCAGGCCTCCAAGAGTGGTGCCTCGAAGAGCTCCGCATCGCTCGGTAAACTCATTCTCAAAAACCGTAGCTACCGAGGCTACGATAACTCCTTTGTGGTGCGCAGGGATCAGTTGTTGCGCATCGTGGAGACCAACACTCGTATTCCCTCTGCACGTAACACTCAGCAGTTGCGTTTCCGCATCGTAACCTCCGAGGAAGCACACAAAGTGCTCCCCCACTTCCGCCTGGGCGGTGCACTCCCCCACCTGCATCTTCCGCACGAGGGTAGTGAGCCGAGGGCTTTCATTGTGGTGTGTGCTGTACCACCCACCGATCACTACACCTATATTGATTTAGGCATATCGGCCCAGACAATGCTCCTCCAAGCGGTGGAAATTGGCTTGGGCGGTATCTGCATTGGTGCCTTCGACAAAGAGGCTCTCAAAGCCTCGTTGGAGTTGCCGCTCGACCCGCTGCTGCTGATTGCCATCGGCAAGCCCGCCGAAAAAATCGAACTCGTGAGCATCTCTGCCGACCAATCGCACACCTACTATCGTGACGAAAAGGGTACCCATTATGTGCCCAAAGTGAGGGCCGAGGAGCTCCTCATCGAATAGGTGCGGCAGAATAATTTTGCAGCAACGGAGAACAATCTCAAAATAAATTTATATATTTGTGTGCCACAAGTGTGAAATTTTAAGTATAAGTAAAACAAAACTTCTATGAAGAAAAACTTGGTGGACCTCTTTTAAGGTTAAGTAGCTAACTATCCGAACAACGTCTTTCTGAAAGAGAAAATCGGTAAAGAGTGGACCGATACAACCTACACACAGGTGCGTGATAAGGTCTATGAGCTCGGTGCTGGCTTTGTAAAATTGGGCGTAGCCCCCAAAGACAATATGGCACTCCTCTCGGAGGGTCGCAACATGTGGATCATCTCCGAGTTGGCAATGTTCTACGCAGGTGCTGCAAACGTGCCCCTGTCGATCAAACTCGAGGAGAGCAACGACCTCATCTTCCGTCTGAAACACTCCGACACCAAGTGGATCGTGGTTTCGAAAACCCAGCTCCCCAAAATCCGTCGTATCATCGCCGACCTGCCTTTGGTAGAGAAGGTTATCGTGTTGGACGCCATTGACGAGTATCAGGACCGTGAGGTGTCGCTCGAAAGCGTACAGGCTCTCGGCCGTGAGCTCCTTGCCGAGGACAAAGAGGGCTTCCTCAAAATCGGTCAGGCTATCCAGAACGACGACTTGGCAACCATCACCTACACCAGCGGTACTACCGCCGATCCCAAAGGTGTTTGCCTTTCGCACCGCAACTACACCTCCAACGTTGAGCAGGCTCTCACCCTGATGGACATCGACCAGACTTGGCGTACGCTCATCATCCTCCCCTTGGACCACTGCTTTGCACACGTTGTAGGTTTCTACATCTTTATGCACAAGGGCGCACAGGTTGCAACCGTACAGAACGGTCGCACTGGTATGGAGACCCTCAAAAACATTCCTTTGAACATCCGTGAGGTTAAACCCCACATCATTCTTTCGGTGCCCACTCTGGCAAAGAACTTCAAGAAAAACATCGAGAACAGCATTAAGGCCAAAGGTAAAACTGTGGAGAAACTCTACAACTGGGGTCTTAAAAACGCTATTGCCTACAATGGCGACAGCGACAAAGAGCGTGGTAAGGGCCTGCGTGCTTTGCGCAAACCTCTGGTGTGCTTGTTCGACAAGATCATCTTCTCGAAAGTTCGCGAGGGCTTCGGTGGTGAGCTGAAATTCTTCGTTGGTGGTGGCGCACTCTTGGACAAAGAGCTCCAGGTGTTCTTCATGGCCGTAGGTATGCCTATGTTCCAGGGCTATGGTTTGAGCGAGGCTACTCCCGTAATTTCGTCCAACGGTCCCCGCAGGTACCAGTTCGGTTCGAGCGGTGTGATGGTTAAACCCTTCGAGATGAAGATCTGTGATCCCGACGGTAACGAGCTTCCCGAGGGCGAGAAGGGCGAGATGGTCTGCAAAGGCGAGAACGTGATGATGGGCTACTGGAAGAATGAGGCTTCCACTGCCGACACCGTTAAGGACGGCTGGTTGTACACCGGCGATATGGGTGCTATCAAGGGCGACCTCCTCTATGTTTACGGTCGTTTCAAGAGCCTTCTGATTGCTGCCGATGGTGAGAAGTACTGCCCCGAGGGTATCGAGGAGGCATACGTTTCGACCTCGAAGTTTATTGACCACGCAATCCTCCACAACAACCAGGATCCCTACACTACCCTTCTTATCTCGCCCAACAAGGAGGCTATGAAGGCAGCTCTCGCTCCCCTCAAACTCACCTTGGATAGCGAGGAAGGTCAGAGGAAGATCATCGAGTTGGTACAGGCTGACTTGAACGAGTACAAGAGGGGTGGTAAGTTTGAGGGTCAGTTCCCCGAGCGTTGGTTGCCCGCAACTTTCGCACTGCTGAACGAGCCTTTCACCGAGCAGAACCACCTGATCAACTCCACCATGAAGGTTGTTCGTGGTAAGGTTGAGGAGTACTTCGCAGATCGCCTCAATGCAATGTACACTCCCGAGGGTAAGGACATCTACTACAACGTAGGCAAGTTCTAAACCACTCGGCCAATGGCCCCGCCGGGGCCGAACATACTGAGCAAAAAATCCCCCGCATCGAATGATGCGGGGGATTTTATTTGCGGTGCGGAATTATTATCGCACTACTGTTGAGCTACTTACCTATTTGAGCACCTCCAACAACAGGCGCTCCATAATGAGGTAGCCCTCCACGTTGGGGTGGCAACCGTCGGGACTCAGCTCCACGGGAAGGCCTCCCTCCTCGTTGGTCATTGCCGAGTGGTAGTCGACATAGGGGTAGCCCTTCTCGGCAGCATAAGCAGCAATCAGCGCGTTGAGTTCCTTGATGATGGGGGCAGGGGTAACCTCGGGCCTCCATTTGTAGGCCTTGCAGGGGAGCACCGAGCAAAGCACAACCTCAATGTTGTTGTAGGCCGCCAGCTCACACATCGAGGCGATGTTGTCCAAGATGTGGGGAAGTGTAATGGGGCCATTGTTGAGTGCGATGTCGTTGGTGCCAGCCAAAATCACAACCTTCTTGGGATGGAGGTCAATCACATCGGCACGAAAGCGCACCAACATCTGCGAGGAGGTCTGTCCGCTGATACCTCGGCCAGCAAAGTTATTGTCGGCGAAGAACTCGGGGCGGAACTTGGCCCAGTTGGCGGTGATGGAATTACCCATAAATACCACGTCGGGGGCGGTGGTGAGTTGCTTATTAGCCTCCTCATAGCGATTGAATCGCGCCCAATCTTTGGTTGGAGTTTGGGCCTCTACGGCGAGGGCTGCAAGCAGGGCAAGGGTTACAAAAAGGGTTCGTTTTAGCATCTTATTAAAGAATAATAGTTAGACAATTTCCACAAAGTTATGTTTTTTTTCGAAAAAATCACAACAATTTGGTATTGCACACCACCTTCGATTGGCATACTTTTGCGGCCGAAATCCCAACTTATAGTTAACACGAGAAACACTCTATATGAAAAAACTCTTTGCACTACTACTCTTGGTTTGTGGCTTTGGCCTCGCCAACGCAGTAGCGACAACCCCCGTAATTCCCAAGCCAAGCCCCACCGATGCACACATCTTCGGACACGTGATTGACAAAGCAACCGGTATTCACATTCCCTATGTTGCTGTGGTGATTGAGGGCACAACCATTGGCGTGGTTACCGATGCTACCGGACACTACATCATCAAAAATATGACCCCCGGCACCTACACTGTGGAGGTTAGTGCCGTGGGCTACATCTCCGCCACCAAGCAGGTGAAGGTGGTGGCAGGCCAGACCCACGAGGTGGAGTTTGAGCTCGTCGAGGATGCCGTGACGCTCGACCAAATCGTTGTGTCGTCCAACCGCTCCGAAACGCTCAAAAGGGAGGCTCCCTCGTTGGTGAGTGTGGTCGACTCCGAGATTTTCGACAGGGTGAGTTCGGCCTCGCTGGCCGGTGGCCTTGCCTACCAGCCCGGTGTGAGGGTGGAGAACACATGTCAGAACTGTGGCTTCCCCCAGGTGAGAATCAACGGTCTGGATGGTCGTTACTCACAGATTTTGGTCGACTCCCACCCCCTCTTCTCCTCGCTCACGGGTGTGTATGGCATGGAGCAAATCCCTGCCAATATGATTGAGCGTGTGGAGGTTATGCGCGGCGGAGGCTCGGCACTCTATGGTGCTTCGGCCATCGGTGGTACCATCAACATCATCACCAAGGAGCCCAAGCAGAGTGTGGCCGAGATGAGCCACACCACAACGGCCATCGCTATGGGTGGCGCAATGGAAAACGCCACAACTCTCAACGCTTCACTGGTGTCCGACAGTGGCAAGGCCGCCGTGAGCGTCTTCGCCCAAAGCCGTACCTCGGGTGGCTACGATGTGGACGGCGACGGTTTTACCGAGCTGCTGGAATCCAACTCGGAGGCGCTCGGTATGCGCTCGGTGTTCCGCACCAGCAACTACTCCCGCATCACGGCCCAGTATCACCGCATCAAGGACTATCGCCGTGGTGGCGACCAGTTGGACAAGCCCCAGCACCTCGCCGAGGTGTGTGAGCAGGCCGACCACACCATTGATGGCGGTAGTGTAACCTTCGATTGGTCCGACCCCACACACACCAATCGTCTGAACATCTACACCTCGTTCCAGAACACCGCACGCAAAAGTTACTATGGCGCAGGGCAGGACCCCAACGCCTATGGTCGCACACACGACCTTATGGCTGCGGCAGGTGTGCAGTATGTCCACGAGTTTGACCACCTCCTCTTTATGCCCTCCAACCTCACCGTGGGCTCGGAGGTGAGCCACAACAACCTGCACGACACCTCGCTCGGCTACAACATTGACACCAAGCAGATTGCTAACATCTATGGCGTCTATTTCCAGAACGAGTGGCGCAACAAGCAGTGGTCCATCCTCTTGGGTGGCCGCTTGGACAAGCACAATATGATATCCGCCCCCATCTTCTCTCCCCGCGCAAACTTGCGTTACAACCCCACGGAAGAGATTAGTCTGCGACTCAGTTATGCGGGTGGCTATCGTGCGCCCCAGGCCTACGATGAGGATCTCCACGTTGCCATCGTGGGTGGCGAGCGCACACGCATCGTGTTGGACCCCAATCTGAAGGAGGAGCGTTCCTCGTCGTGGAGTGCCTCGGCAGAGTTCTACCACACCTTCGGTACCGTGGCCACAAACCTCATCGTGGAGGGTTTCCACACTCGCCTCGACGACGTGTTTGCCCTGCGTGAGAAGGGGCACGACAGCGAAGGAGTGGCCATTCAGGAGCGTTATAATGGTTCGGGTGCCACGGTGAGTGGTGTGAACATCGAGGGTCGTGCACTGCTGAGCCGCAAGTTGGAGTTGCAGGCAGGATTCACCCTCCAGCGCAGTCGCTATGCCGAGCCCGAGCAGTGGAGCGAAACAGCCCCTGCATCACTCGACATGTTCCGCACACCCGACGCCTACGGCTATTTCACCCTGATGTACAAGCCCACCGCAAGGCTCAACATCGACCTGACGGGTAACTACACCGGCCCAATGTGGGTGCAGCACTACACAGGCTACATCATCGAGGACCGAGTGGAGCGCACAGAGAATTTTATGGATGTGAGCGCACGCATAGGCTACACAACACTCGTCTACGACGACACCTTCATCGAGCTATTCGGCGGAGTGAAAAACATCTTCAACTCCTACCAGAGCGACTTCGACAAGGGAGCCAACCGAGATTCGGGATACGTCTATGGCCCTCTGCAACCACACAGCATCTACCTCGGAGCCGAGATACGATTCTAACAAAAAAGAGTTCCAAACGTTTGGAACTCTTTTTTTTATTATTGGGGGTTTGGTCGGGGTTAATTAAATCCGTAGGCTGTGCCGTTGATGGTGAGGCCACTGAATACGGCCGTCGCAGTTTTGCTATTATCGCCACTGCACACGCACACGCCCACATAGATCTCCTGCGGGAGCGTAGCCGTGAAGCTATCGCTCTTGGTGGCCGAGTAGGTTACGCCGCCATCGGTCGAGATGTGTGCCTCAAAGGCGTTGCCCTTGCGCACCAATTTCAGCACCGCGTTGTCGGTCGTAGCACGAGTGCCGAGCGACTTTTTGCCCGACTTCTCGGCAGCAGCCAGGCGATAGTGGCTGTAATACTCGGTGGTGATAACACCCGAGGTGGCATACAATAGGTCGGCAGGCGAGGCGGTGATGTCGGCCGCCAGTATAAGGCCCGCAATGCTCTGATTACCACTCTTATCAGATGCGTAGGAATCCAACTTCACGACAACCTCAAAGTCGCCACTCACCTTGCGCCACACATAGCCAAATTTCTGGGAACTGCTCTCAAACTTACCGAGAGCCGTGAGGGTGAGCCTACCCTCGCCGTCCACCGAGCAGGTGGCCTGTGCGTCGTTCATCGAGGTGAGCGTCCAGCCACCGCCAATGGTGCTACCCGAAGGCTCGGAGGGTGTGGTGGGGGTACCGCCATCGTCGGAGCCACCATCGTCGGAGCCACCATTATCGCTACCACTATCGGAGCCACCACCCGTGTTCATTCCGCCATTGTCGGCAGCAATGGGGGCCTGGTCATAGCCCGAAAGGCGCCCAACACCAGCACCCGTGGTCACAATCTCGGGCACTCTGTCGGCAGCGTCCACAACGTAGCTATATGAGGGTTTGAAGTCCTCGTAGGTGAGCGGAGTGGCGAGTTTTGCACCGCCGTAGGAGGTATACTCCACGTTGGTGAAGGGATAGGGGTCGGATGCATCGGCGGGGATGTTGGTGTAGTGGTTTTCGTAGGCGTAGGCATAGCCCGCAACACTACCCGTGAGGTTAGACACCCAGCTGCTACCGCTCTTCTTGGCGGGGAAGGTGCAGATGTCGATGGGCAACCTCACACCATCAAACGAGTTGTGCTCCACGAGCACCATGGCCTCGTAGGCACTACCGACACCATAGGTTGTCACGTTATCGTAGAAGTTGTTGAAGACGTGGGCACGGCCAAACCTCACCCTCGGGTGACGAGAACTGCTGTCCTCAAACCAGTTGTGGTGCATAGTGATGGTGATCGCCTTATCGGCCGAGGCGCTATTGGAGTGGCCCACGAGGCTACTCTTCTGGGTGCGGATGTAGTGGCACCACGAAACGGTCACACCGCTTGTGGCGTGGGTAACGTCGCACGAGCCATCCTCGTAGTCCTTGGTGGAGTTGACACTCTCGAAGGTGCAGTGGTCCACCCACACATTCTTACTCTCCTGCATCGAGATACCATCGGCTCCGTTATCTGCCTTGGGCTGAACGATATAGACGTTGCGGATGATGATATTATTTGCCTCATTGAGGAAAAAGCCCACATTTTTCATACGGAACGAGTTGGTGCCGTAGATGGTGATATTGGAGGTGCGTTTGATGTCAAACCAGGGGCTACTCGAAGCACGGCCGTCCTCCTTGGTAAAGGTACCGCTAAGCCACACTACCGCAGGGTCGCTACTCTTGTTCTTCTCCCTCAGTGCGAGCCACTCACGGAAAGCCACGCCATTGTTGAAGTGATAGACCTTGCCGCCCTGACCACCGGTAGTTTGGGCGCCATAGCCCACCAGCGCATCCAGAGGTACATTACCCACCACGGGCGGAGCAATGGGCTCGGCAGGCTCAGTGGGGGTATCGGGCACCTCGGGGGTGTTGGGTTCCTCGGGCTCTGTGGGGGTATCGGGATTTTCGGGTTCCTCGGGCTCGGTTGGCTCGTCGGGATTAGCGGGAGTGTCGGGGTCCTCCGGCGTATCGGGATCCGTGGGGTCCTCGGGGTCTTCGGGGGTTACAGGGGTTTCCACCTCCTCGTCGGGAGTGGGAGTAGGTTCGGGCTCGGGTTGGTTTACACAACCAATAAGCAGTGTTGCAACCAGCAACAAGCTCCACGAAAGGAATCTTTTCATAGTCAGTAGAGAGTTTCTTAGGTGTTAGTTTTCAGCAGGCAAAGCCCACTTTGTGGGTATAAATATAGTGATTTTTTCTCAATTTCAGATCTTACGCCTCCTTATTTGGCCAAACAACCCTGTCGAGGATGGCTGTAAGGTGGGCAATGGCAATGCCGTAGTTGGTCATCGGCACGCCCTGGGTGGAGGCACTATCGAGCCTCGAAAGCACGTGGCGGCGGTTGAACATACACGCTCCGCAGTGTATCACAAGGTCGTAGGGAGTCAAGTCGGCAGGGAAGTCGGCACCGCCCACAACATCCACCGTAAGGCCCTCGCCCACCCTGCTACGCAACATGCGGGGCAGTTTCACACGGCCAATGTCCTCGCTCGCAGGGGCGTGGGTACAAGCCTCGGCGATGAGTACCCTCGACTGTTCCGTAAGACTATCGAGAGCCTTCGCACCCTCCACAAAAGCCTCACTGTCACCCTTATAGCAAGCCATCAGCACCGAAAACGACGTCAGGCGCACGCCCTCAGGCACAACCTTGGCTACCTGGGCAAAGACCTGCGAATCGGTGATGACAAGGCTCGGAGGTGTGGTAAACGAGTCGAGCGTCTGGGCCAGTTCGTCGGGGCGGCAGCACACCGACACGCAACCCCTATCGAGCAACTCCCTCAGGGTCTGCACCTGGGGCAGGATAATACGTCCCTTGGGGGCCTGGGCGTCCTGGGGCATCACAAGCACCACCCTATCGCCCTCTTTCACAAGGTCACCCAAGATGGTCTGCTCGGCACCCTTGCTCTCCTCGGCCACCTTTGCAATCTCGGCAACGAGCGCCTCAATGCCAACCCTACCAACAGAGCTAACCATCAGTGGTTTACGTCCAAGCTGGGCTTCAATCGTGCGAGCCGTAGCCTCGGCCGACACAAGCATATCGCTCTTGCCAAGCACCACAATCACGGGCACCTTGCGCTCGTCGAAGAGGGTAAGCCACTCCCTTTCAAGCGAATAGTCCGTCTGTGCACCACACACCACAACGGCCACGTCGCTCCTATCGGCCGCCCTGCGAGCCTGCTCCCTACGGGCGTCGCCCAGAGCGCTTTGGTCGTCGAAGCCTGCTGTGTCGATGAGGGCACAAGCTCCCACACCGCCAATCTCCATACTCTTCACCACGGGGTCGGTGGTCGTGCCGGCAATGTCGCTAACAATCACAACCGTCTGGCCGCTAATGGCATTAATGAGCGACGATTTGCCCGCATTGCAGCGGCCAAAGAAGCCTATGTGTAGGCGCAGAGCGCGAGGTGTAGAGTTCATAGTATGTTGATTTTGTGGTGGTTAAAATCTAAAATCGCGTTCGCCGTTCTCAATTTTCGTGAGGTTTTCCTCGGCGATGCGCCTAACATTTGGGTGGGGCACACGGCCCAGTTCGTCAGCAATGACCTTCAAGCCCACCCTCAAAGTTTCGGGCGAGGCGTAGTCCATGAGGTACTCCTTCAGGGTCATCAACGCGTTGGGCTGGCAGCAGTTGGCAATTTGTCCGTTCTTCACGAGGGTCATAAACCTATCGCCCGTGCGGCCCTCGCGGTAGCAAGCCGTGCAGAAGCTCGGCACATAGCCCAACTCCAACAGCCAGCGTACAATCTCGTCCAGCGTGCGGGTGTCGCTCACGTCGAACTGCGCCGTCGAGTGGGCCTCCTCCTTGTGGCCCTCGGTGTAGCCACCCACGCCCGTGGATGATCCGCCGCTAATCTGCGACACGCCCAGTTCGAGCACCCTCTCACGCGAAGCACGGCTCTCGCGGGTGGAGATAATCATACCCGTGTAGGGCACCGTGATGCGCAACACGGCCACAATCTTGTGGAAAATCTCGTCGGGCACAGCGTCCTGATAGTCGCCCACGTCCACTCCGTCGGCAGGGCAGATGCGAGGCACGCTGATGGTGTGGGGCCCCACGCCACAAGCAGCCTCCAAGTGCTCGGCATGCATCACAAGTCCCACAAAATCATAGCGATAGCCCTCCAAGCCGAACAGTACGCCAATACCTACATCGTCGATACCGCCCTCCATGGCCCTATCCATTGCCTCGGTGTGCCAAGCGTAGTTACTCTTGGGGCCTCGGGGGTGGAGAGCCTCATAGCGGGCCTTATTGTAGGTCTCCTGGAAGAGGATATAGGTGCCAATGCCCGCGTCTTTCAGGCGGCGGTAGTTCTCCACCGTGGTGGCGGCGATGTTCACATTAACCCTACGGATTGCGCCATTCTTGTGCTTGATGGAGTAGATCGTGCGGATACTCTCCAGGATATACTCCAACGGATTGTGGAGGGGATCCTCGCCAGCCTCCAATGCGAGCCTCTTGTGGCCCATATCCTGCAACGCCACAACCTCGGCCTCAATCTCACTCTGGGTGAGCTTACGGCGAGGAATGGTCTTATTGGCGATGTGGTAGGGGCAGTAAGTACAACTATTTACGCAGTAGTTCGACAAGTAGAGCGGTGCGAACATCACAATGCGGTTGCCATAGAACTTCTGCTTTATCTCCTTGGCCAGAGTGTAGATGCGCTCATTGAGATCCTCCAAGGTGCACTCCAACAGCACCGCAGCCTCCCTATGGGAGAGTCCGCGGCACTCGGTAGCCTTGGCAATAATCGACTCGATGAGCTCCCTATCGTCTTTATGTGCGGCGGCATAGGCCATCGTGGCCACAATCTCCTCGTGGTCGATAAACTCCTCTGCCTTATGTGATTTCAGATCAAACATTTTTTCAAATTTGGGCTATCACTTTTCCCAACATATTTTATAATCAATGGTTTGGAGATCGGCGGCAAGCCCTGCAATGCCCTCGGCAGCCTCACTCCCCGTTTGTTTCTTATGGTCGTAAATAACGTAGTGCTCTCGGTAGCACCTCGGTGTCACGTTGGGCATAACCACGTTGGCACCTGCCATCACACCCCTCAGCGTTCCACTCTCCGAGGCCGACGCAAGAGCCGTGGTGGCGGGTATCATCGCATCGGGCAACATCAGTCGCACCAATGCAACCATCAGCAGTGTGCGCTCCACGCTTCCTCGTGGGTGGGCCGCCATTGGCGTATCAGCCTGTGGCATAAAGGGGCCAATGCCCACCATCTCGGGCCTCAACTCACGTAGGTAGCGGAGGTCGGCAACCAAGTCTTCTACCCTCTGGTGGGGGCTTCCGACCATCATTCCTGCGCCCGTTTGGTAGCCCAACTCCTTCAACCACGCCAAGCACTCTCGGCGGTGGTGGAAGTTCATACGCTCGGGGTGGAGCTCCTTGTAGTGCTCCTCCGAGGCGGTTTCGTGGCGCAGCAGGTAGCGGTCGGCACCCGCCCTACGCCATCTCTCATAAGCCTCCCGTGTCTGTTCGCCAAGCGACAAGGTAACAGCCACATCCGCAAACTCCTCTTTGAGCCTACGGACAATGCTCTCCACCTTCTCAACCCTATCTCTCACCTGCCCACCCTGCAACACGAAGGTACGCAGGCCCAAGCGGTAGGCCTCCCTGCACGCCCCAATGATCTCCTCGGAGCTCATCTCATAGCGCACAAGGTCGCAATTCTCGGCACGAAGGCCACAGTAGCGGCACCCGCCCTCGCACCTCGACCACACCTCCACGAGTCCTCGTAGCCACACCCGTCGGCCAAATCTCTCTTCGGCCACGGCCTGAGCTGCACGGCACACCCTCGACACGCTCTCCTCGTCGCACTCCTCAATAAGGTGCACGAGGGCATCCTCGGAGGGCATTTCGCCCCTCCGCAGTGTGTCGATTATGTAGCCCGTGTGGTCCATATATTATTTATATGTATTCTCTCTCCTAAACAAAAAACATTACAATGCCCAGTGCGGCAACTCCCACACCCAGCCATTGCACTACCGAAAGGCGCTCCCTAAACACGATGGTGCCAATCACCGCCACGAGGGCTACGATGGTACAGTGGTAGACAGGGAAGAATACCGACGCAGGTACCTCGGCGAGTCCTCGCAACATTCCCCACGTTACGCAGAAGTTGGCAAGGCCCAATACAACACCTCCCAGAGCACTGCGAAGGTCGACCTTCACACTCTTCACGCCCCTATTCCTATCGCCCACAATCCACACCAGCGTGGAAAACAGAGTGGCAAAGAGGAATATCACGGCGCTGAACATTGCCGACTCCTCGGGGGCAATCAGCACACTCTGCGACCATTTGAGTCCGAAGTTGTTCACTCCAAAAAGCAACCACACGCCAAGGATACAGAGCGCACCCACAAGGCCAACGTGGTTTCTCTCTTTCTTCTCCTCCGTGCGCCTCGGCACGAACATCAGTACCATAGCCGCCAGAATGGTTGCCACCGCACCCCAGCGGGGTTCGTTTCCGTCGGGCAAGAGTAGGTAGCTACACACTACGGGGATGAGTACCGACACCCTCGACGCCACCGTGGTGAGCGTAACACCCGACAGCACCGTGGAGCGCGACATAACAACAAAGGCTCCCGCAAAGGTGGCACCCAGGCCAACAGCCACAACCCACGAGCCAACACTCGAGGGCAGCACCGCGCCACCATCCGACACTCCGTCGACAATCAGGCCCAACACAAAAGCGGTTAGGTAATTGAAAGCAATCGCTTGCAAGGAATTCAACCCCCTGCAAGCGAATAACTTAAAGAATATCGAATAGGTTGCTCCGCAAACTATTGCAAGGGCAAGGTATAACATCTGCGACGTTTGTGATTGCGATGTTCAAAGGCCTTCCACTGGCTCTGAACCTCAACGTTAGTTTCCAACTCGGGACCGGTCTCGGCAAACTTCATTCCATTCTTAATGGCACCGGCCAAGCCCTCACGCAACAAAATTGCGTTCACGCCCTTACCCTGATACTCGGGTTTTACACCAATGCTATAAAAATCCAAAGTCTTGCTCTTCTTCAAATCCCTGAAAATGCGGAAGATACCGCAAGGGAAGAGTTTACCCTTCGACTCCCTTACAGCCTTGCTAATCGAGGGTGCCATGAAGCTATAACCGATGATGTTGCCCTCCTTGTTCTGCACAACCGAAACATAGTCGGGGTTGCCCACCAGCATAATCAGTTTCGAGTAGTCGAGCAGCTGTTTGTCGCTCAACCACACCACGCCGAACAATTTTGCGAAAGCCTCGTTGAGAATCTGCAAGGCAGGAATGATGTAGGGCTTGATCTCCGAAATCTTCTTGAAGCGGATAACCTTATAGCCATACCTCTCGATTGCCATATTGGCAACCCTATCGAGCCTCTCGTTCATCTCGGTAGGCAGGGTAATCTGGAACTCCTTCCAGTCAACCTTCTTGGTCAGGCCCAAGCGCTCGAAGTGGGTAACGTAGTAGGGATAGTTGTAGGGGGTAACATACATGTCCTCCTCCTCGAAGCCCTCAATCACAAGGCCCTGTTTATCCAAATCCGAGAAGCCGATGGGGCCGATAATCTCGTTCATACCGCACTCCTTGGCATACTCCACAACCTTGGCGAACAGTGCGTCAACAACCTCAGCATCGTCCACAAAGTCGAACCTTGTAAAGCGCATCTGCTTAACGTTCATCTTCTCGTTGTAGGCCTTATTCAGCACACCTGCCGCACGACCAACAACCTTACCATCCCTGATGGCAAGCCACATCTTGCACTCTGCATAAGCAAAAGCGCCATTCTGT
>JAFYRC010000030.1 GCA_017547065.1 Tidjanibacter sp. | reverse complement strand
TCTACATGGGCAAGAACACCCCCGAGCGTCAGGGTTTCATTGTGGACAACCTACGCATTGAGGCCGACTACATTGACGAGATTGTTTAAGAAGAATTTGAGATTGAGATATAAGAGATGATTGAAGAAACTTTGCAAAATAACGAGGAGGTTGTAAACGTGGACGTAGAGACCGTTGCGGAGGAGCAGCTCACCGAGGAGGTGGAGACTACCGAGCCCGCTAAGGAGGTAAACGCCCGCAAACTCTCCGACAAGTATGCCAAGCTGATGGGCGAGGGCGGTAAGACCCGCACCAAACTTACGGGCCTCTACCGCGATTGGTTCCTGGACTACGCATCTTATGTAATCTTGGAGCGTGCCGTGCCCTACATCGACGATGGTCTGAAGCCCGTACAGAGGCGCATCCTCCACTCGATGAAGAGGATGGACGACGGCGCCTTCACCAAGGTGGCCAACATCATTGGTCACACCATGCAGTTCCACCCCCACGGCGACGCTTCGATTGGCGACGCTCTGGTGCAGTTGGGCCAGAAGAGTCTGCTGGTGGATTGCCAGGGTAACTGGGGTAACATCCTCACCGGTGACGGAGCTGCTGCACCTCGTTACATCGAGGCAAGGCTCTCGAAGTTTGCCTTGGATGTGGTGTTCAACCCCAAGACTACCGAGTGGATGCTCTCCTACGACGGCCGTAACAACGAGCCTGTGAGCCTCCCCGTGAAGTTCCCCTTGCTGCTGGCACAGGGTGTGGAGGGTATTGCTGTCGGTTTGGCCTCGAAGATTTTGCCCCACAACTTCAACGAGCTGCTGGACGCATGTATCGCCCACCTCAAAGGTGAGGACTTTGTACTCTACCCCGACTTCCCCACGGGTGGTCTGGTGGACGTAAGCCGCTACAACGACGGTTTGCGAGGTGGTAGTGTGAAGATTCGTGCCCGCATCAACAAGATTGACAAGCGCACCATCGCCATCACGGAGATTCCCTTTGGCACCACCAGTGAGAGCGTGAAGGAGTCGATCGTGAAGGCCAGCGACAATGGCAAGATTAAGATTAAGAGCGTGGACGACAACACGGCTGCCAGCGTGGAGCTGATTGTCACCGTGGCCGCAGGCGAGAGCGTGGACAAAACCATCGACGCTCTGTATGCCTTCACTTCGTGCGAGAACTCCATTTCACCCAACTCGTGTGTCATCAGGGATGATAAGCCCTGCTTCCTCGGTGTGAGCCAAATCCTGCGCCACAACGCCGAGCACACCAAGAGCCTACTCGGTCAGGAGTTGCAGATCAGGCTCGACGAGCTGGCCGACGAGTGGCACGCAGCGTCGCTGGAGAAGATTTTCATTGAGAACAAGATATACCAGGTGCTCGAGAAATGTAAGTCGAGGGAGGAGGCCTACCAGGCAGTTGACACCGCCTTGGAGCCCTTCAAGCAGTTGCTCCGCCAGGAGGTAACCAAGGATGATGTGATAAGGCTCACCGAACTGAAATTTATCCGCATCACCCGCTTCGACTCCGAGAAGGCCGACAACCAGATTAAGGCTATCGAGAAGGAAACCAAGCAGGTGAAACACAACATCGCCCACCTTACCGACTACACCATCGCCTACTTCGAGCGCATCAAGGAGAAATATGGCAAGGGCCGTGAGAGGAAGACCGAGATTAGGGAGTTCGACACCATCGCCCAGGCCAAGGTTGCTGTGGCCAACGAGAAACTCTACGTTGATAGGGAGGGTGGCTTCTTCGGCTATGGCAAAGAGATGAGGCAGTGTGAGTATGTGTGCGACTGCTCCGAGCTGGACGACGTTATCGTATTTGCCGAGGATGGCCGCTATATCATCACAAAAGTTGGTGCCAAGGCATTCTTCTCGCAGGGCATCACCTACATTGGCGTCTTCCGCAGGGGCGACGAGAGGACCATCTACAACGTCCTCTACCGCGATGGCGACAAGGGCCCAAGTATGATGAAGAGGTGCGCAATTAGTGCCATCACTCGTGATAAGGAGTACAACATCACCAAAGGTACGCCTAAGAGTAGGATTCTCTACATGAGTGTCAACCCCAATGGCGAAGCCGAGGTGCTGAAAATCATCTTCCGCCAGAGGGCCAAGTTGAAGAAGGCTATTGCCGACCTGGATTTCAGCACACTGGCAATCAAGGGCCGCTCCTCGCAGGGTAACATCTTCTCGCGCTACCCCATCCACAAGATTCTGCTCAAAGCGAAGGGTGCATCGACCCTCGCCGGCCAGCAGATTTGGTATGACGAGGACATCCAGAGGCTCAACGACAGCGGCCACGGCCGACTGCTGGGCGAGTTTGAGGGAGATGACAAGATTATCGTATTCACCGCCAAAGACCAGTTCTATACCACCGGCTACGACGTGGGTCACCACTTCCCCGAGGATGCCGTAAGGGTGGAGAAATACGACTCGTCGAAGGTCTACACGGTGGCATACTGGGACGACACCATCCAGAAATTCTACCTCAAAAGGTTTATGGCCGAGGCTACCGACAAACTCCTCTCGTTTGTGGACGAGGAGAATCCCAAGAGCCGCTCGCTGTGCATCAGTGACGAGCCCAGACCCGCACTGGAGGTCATCTACGGTGGCGTACACTCCACCAAGCCAAGCGATGTGATCGACGCTGTGGAGTTTATCGGCGTAAAGGGCTATAAGGCCAAAGGTAAACGAATCAGCACCTTCGAGATTGACAAGGTGAGATTTATCCCCCAGCACTTTGCACCCCTCGCAGAGCCTGCGGAGAGTGTGGAGGAGCCCGAGGAGGAGCCTATCGAGCAGGAGCAGGTAGATATTGTGGAGCTGGTAGACGCCGAGGTTGAGAACAACAAGCCCATAGCAGAGGTTGAGATTGCAGCCGAGGAGCCTGCGGTTGAGCCCACAACGAAACCTGCCAAGAGTGAGGAGGTGGAGCTTGAAATCATCGTTCCCGCCGAGGAGGAAGGCGAGAGCCGCGAGCCCCAAATCACCCAGCTTGACCTGTTCTAAGAGAGAGCTATTGGCCGTTGGCTATTGGCTAATTAGCAAATATTTTCGGACACCCAGTGTTCTCGACGTTAGACGTTAGACGGTAGACAAAACAATGTCGGTAGACGGTAGACGGTAGACGGTAGACGAAAAAATGGCGCAAATGAGGAACTCGCAGACCCGAAGGTTGGTGCAAAATTTACCCACAAGACACGCTCGACAAGAGAGTATGACAATTTTTCTGATCGGCTTTATGGGGTGCGGTAAGAGCACCGTGGGTCGCAAACTGGCGACTGCCGTGGGCTACGAATTCGTGGACCTCGACCAAAGGGTGTGCGAAATTGCGGGGATGACCATTCCCGAGATTTTCGCTCAGCAGGGCGAGGAGACCTTCCGCAAGATCGAACGCCAAGCCCTCGAAGAGATGGCCGACAGGAATGGTGTGGTGGTGGCCACGGGTGGTGGCGCCCCCTGCTATGGCGACAACATGGATTTCATTGTGAGCCACGGCAAGGCGGTATACCTCAAAATGACACCTCTTGCTCTACAACAACGCCTGCTCCACGCGAAGGCCGTAAGACCCAAGATTGTGGGTAAGGGCCCCGAGGAGTTGCTCGCCTACATCGAGGAGTTGCTCGCCGAAAGGGAGCCATTCTACGGCAGGGCGAACATCGTTGTCAACTGCAACGATGTAACCCCCGGCGAGGTGGTCGGAAGACTAAAATACCTCGCAAAGAACACGAATAGATAGTATGAACGCGCGCTTCCGACACAAATGGTCGGAGGGCAGAGATAACCAAACTATGAAAACCAACAACAACCCCATTGGTGTGTTCGACTCCGGCATTGGAGGATTGAGCGTGTGGAAGGAGCTGCGCAAGGCCCTCCCCCACGAGTCGGTCGTCTACCTTGCCGACGGCAAAAACTGTCCCTATGGCGACAAGAGCGCCGAGGAGGTGGAGGGCTTCGTGCTGCGCGCTATTGAGGAGTTGTTGCGCCACAATGTGAAGCTGATTGTGGTGGCCTGCAATACAGCTACGGCGGTAGCTATTGACCTGCTGAGGGAGAAGTACGACATCCCCTTTGTCGGCATGGAACCCGCCGTGAAACCTGCGGCCCTTACCTCCGAGAGTGGCGTGATAGGTATTCTGGCCACACGCTCCTCGTTGCAGGGCGACCTCTTCCGCAACACCTGCGCCAAGTACGCCGACAAAGTGAAGATTCTCTCGGCCGTGGGCGAGGGCTTTGTGGAGTGTGTGGAGAGTGGCGAGGAGAATGACGCCGAGGTTGCCGAGCCCATTGTTCGCAGGGCTGTGATGCCTCTACTTAGGGAGGGAGCCGATAAGATTGTACTCGGCTGCACCCACTACCCCTTCCTTGCAGCCCACATTGAGAAACTTGTGGAGGGACGAGGGGTTGAAATCATCAATCCTGCACCTGCCGTGGCAAGGCGCACGGCGTGGTTGCTCTCGGAGTACAAGATTAAAGCCTCGGAGAGCCACAAGGCAGAGTACCGCTTTGTGACCTTTGCCGACGATGGCTACCTGGCCAAAATCACCGACAAGGCTATGCAACTGGCCGAAATGTAACGAAAAAACTTTGTGTGCAATATGGCAAAAAGTAAATCCAAACCCACTGCGGAGCAGACTAAGCCCAAGTGGCAACCAACCGAAAACCAACGCTGGGTGGTGTGTTTCACACTCCTCTTCTTGTCGTTGTTCGTACTTGTATCCATCATCTCCTACTACTTCACCTGGCGTACCGACCAGATGGGTGGCGCCGTGTCCAACAATGGCGGCTCGGTGGGATACATGATTGCCAACTTCCTTGTGGGCGACTGGTTTGGTGTGTTTGCCCTCGGAGTGCCCATTGTGGTAAGCATTCTCTCACTGCGCATCATGCTCAACAAAATCACCTACCTCGAACGCTCGGTGCGCATCACCATCTTCCTGATGATTCTGGGCTCGCTCACGCTTGGTGCAGTGTTTGGCACTAATGGCGGCGTATTTGGCTCGGGCCTGGGTGGTAAGGTTGGCATTGACGTGGCTGTGTGGTTGCAGGGCTACATCGGCAAGCTAGGCATGGCTCTACTGCTCTTTATGAGCTGGATGCTACTCGCGGTCTACATCAATCGTAGGACCATTTCAGCAGTGAATAAGGTCACCCAAAAGGCTGCCGACCTGTTTACTCCCAAACACTACGAAGAGGAGGATGAGGACGAGGAATACGAGGATGAGGAGGAAGATGAGCTCCCCGAGGAGCCCCAAGCTATTCCCTCTTCCACCGATGATAAGGAGGGTGACATTGTGGAGTTTGAGATTGTGGGTACCGACGAGGAGCCTTACACCGAGCCTACCAACGCCCCCACCGACGACAACGTCGTGGAGTTCCTGGATGGCGACGAGGAGGAGGATAACGACGGCATAACCATTTTGCCCGCCGCAGGTGCAACCATTGGCGCAACAGCCATGAGGGCCACCACCGTTGGTACTACTGCCGCCACCGTGACACCCCCTGCCGCAGACGACGACTTTGAGGTCATCAACCTCGACGGTGGCATGGAGGGACTTCCCACCAACAGCGAAAAGGCAACTACACATGTGGAGGACACTATTCTTTCCGTTGGTGGCATGGTGGAGAGCAACGAGGATGGCGAAATACAGATCATCCGTAGCGAGCACGAGGAGGACCAGGCCGGCAAGATTGGCACCCTCTACGACCCCACCAGGGAGCTTTCGCGCTACCAGCGTCCCCCCGTGGAGATACTCGAAAAACACGGCGACGAGGGCGTGCAGTTCTCCAGCGAGGAGATCAACGACAACAAGGAGATGATTCAAAAAACCTTGGAGTCGTTTGGCATTACCATAAAGAAAATCACAGCCACCATCGGTCCCACCGTAACACTCTATGAGATTGAGCCCGCAATGGGTATCAAGGTATCGAGGATCAAGAACCTCGAGGACGACATCGCCATCTCGCTCAAAGCATTGAGCATACGTCTGATTGTGCCCATGCCCGGTAGGGGTACGATTGGTATCGAGATCCCCAACCGCACCCGCAGGATGGTGTCGATGTACTCGGTGGTGAGGTCGGCCAAGTTCCAGGAGAGCAAGTATGAACTCCCCGTGGTACTCGGTAAGACCATCCAGAACGAAACCTTTGTGATTGACCTTGCCAAGATGCCCCACCTCCTGGTGGCAGGTGCAACAGGTCAGGGTAAATCGGTGGGCCTCAACGTGATTATCAACTCACTGATTTACAAGAAACACCCCGCCGAGTTGAAGTTTGTGATGGTCGACCCCAAGAAGGTGGAGCTCTCCCTCTATGCCAAGTTGGAGAAGCACTACCTGGCCAAAATGGAGAGCGAGGAGAACGCCATTTTGACCGACACGCAGAAGGTGGTCTACACCCTCAACTCGCTCTGTAATGAGATGGCAGCCCGCTACGACCTGCTCCAAAAGGCCGAGGTGAGAAAGATTAGCGAGTATAACCAGAAGTTTGTTTCCCGCCAGCTCAACCCCAACCACGGACACCGTTACTTACCATATATTGTGGTTGTGATTGACGAGTTTGCAGATATGATCATGACGGCCGGTAAGGAGGTCGAAGCACCCATCGTACGCCTCGGTCAGCTGGCCCGTGCTATCGGTATCCACATGATTATCGCCACCCAGAGGCCCGATGCGAAGGTTATCACCGGTCTGATTAGCGCCAACTGCCCCTCGCGCATCGCCTTCAAGGTTACCAACCGCATCAACTCGCAGATTATCCTCGGTGGTACGGGTGCCGAGAAACTCATTGGCGATGGCGATATGCTCGTGCAAATCAATGGCGTAGAGACACGTCTGCAATGCGCCTTCCTTGATACTCCCGAGATTGAGCGCATCACCGACTTTGTGGCCAAACAAAAGAGCTTCCCGTCGGCCTACCTTCTGCCCGACTATGTTCCCGAGGGTGGCGACGAGGCTGCGGGCGTAAAGGAGGATATGGGCGACTTGGACGGTATGTTTGAGGAGATTGCAAGATTTGTTGTAGCCAACCAGCAGGGCTCCACATCGTTCATCCAGCGCCGCTTTAAGATTGGCTACAACCGCGCGGGACGCATTATGGACCAACTCGAGCAGGCAGGCATTGTGGGCCGCAGCGAGGGTAGCAAACCCCGCGAGGTGCTCATCTCGGACGCCACCTCGCTCGAACGCATACTCAACGACCTCTACATCGAAAATTTGTAATATGAAACGCTACGTTATACTTCTTTGGGCCTTGTGTGCGAGCCTTGCCGTGGGAGCTCAAAACTCCGGCGAGGAGGTGCTCCGCAGTATGGGCGAAAAGATCGCCGCAATGGGCCCCTATCGTGTGGATTTCACCCTCGAAATGCCCGGTGCCGAGAGTGGCTCGAAGGGCTATTGCGTGGTCGATGGAGAGAAGTTCGTCATTGCCATAGAGGACCTCAAGCAGGGTCGCAACGAAGAACTACTATGGACCGTAAACGGCACAAACAGAGAGATTTCGCTCGATGAGCCCAAGCCCCATAGTCGCTCCCTCTTCGATAACCCCACCAAGGCTTTCGACTTTGCCGAGGAACTCTTCAAGGTGGAGAGTTTCGATCAGGACGACAAGGCTGTGTGGGAACTAATTCTGCTCCCAAATTCAGGCGTACTCGACGGCGTCGAACGTATTGTTTTGAAGGTGGGCCGCAAGACTAATCTCCCCACCTTGTTGGGCTACGATTTGAGCGGTATGGGCCTCTTTGTCCGAATCGACAAATTCGCCCCCTGCAAACTCTCGGAAGGTGTTTTCAACCTCAATGCCGCAGACTACGAGGGCTATGAGATTATAGACTTCCGATAGGCTATATTAATTGGTCAGAAGCTTGTCAAAATGCGTCCCCAATAGGGCGCATTTTTTGTTTCTATTGTAGGTGTAGCCGTGGTTACTCGCTTTTTTTGTAAAAAAAGCGCAAAAGATGAATAAATTTCAATCTTCAATTTTCAATTTTCAATTTTTCATCGTATCTTTACACGTTATTTGTAGAAACTGATTTTTCACGAAAAGATATGTCCGAAATTAACGAGAACGTAACCCTTACGGAAGACCTCGCACAAGAGGAGAGAATCATCAAGATTAACATCGAAGATGAGATGAAGACCGCCTACATCGACTACTCGATGTCGGTTATTGTGTCGCGTGCATTGCCCGACGCAAGAGATGGTATGAAACCCGTACACCGCCGTATCCACTACGATATGAGCCACGAGCTGGGCCTCTATTCCAACAAGCCCACTCGTAAGAGCGCCCGTATCGTGGGTGATGTGCTCGGTAAATTCCACCCCCACGGCGATAGCTCGGTTTACGACGCAATGTGCCGTATGGCCCAGCCCTGGAGCTTGCGCTACCCCTTGGTAGACGGCCAGGGTAACTTCGGTTCGATGGACGGTGACTCGCCCGCAGCAATGCGTTATACCGAGGCTCGTATGCGTAAGATTACCGACGAGGTAATTGCCGACATCGACAAGGATACCGTAGACTTCGTGAACAACTTCGACGACACCGAGTTGGAGCCCACCGTACTGCCCACCCGCATTCCCTTGCTGATGGTCAACGGTGCCAACGGTATTGCCGTAGGTATGGCGACCAACATGGCACCCCACAACCTTTCGGAGTGCTGCGACGCCATTTGCGCCTACATCGACAGTCCCGATATGGAGCCCAGCGAGATGTGTCACTACGTGAAGGGTCCCGACTTCCCCACCGGTGGTATCATCTACGGCTACGAGGGTGTAAGGGAGGCCATCGAGACCGGCCGCGGCCGTGTTGTCATGAGGGCCAAGACCGAGATTGAGTACACCAAGACCGGCAGGGAGTGCATCGTAATTACCGAGGTGCCCTACATGGTCAACAAGAGCGATATGGTGCAGAAGATTGCCCAGATGGTCAACGAGAAGAAGATCGAGGGTATCTCCTACATCAACGACGAGAGTAACAAAGAGGGCGTGAGGGTTGTGATTATCCTCAAACAGGACGCTGTAAGTAGCGTTGTTCTGAACACCCTGTACAAGAACACCCCCCTTCAGAGCTCGTTCTCGGTGAACAACATCGCTCTGGTGGGTGGCAGGCCCGTGTTGATGAACTTCAAAGATATGGTGAAGGCCTTCGTTGAGCACCGCCACGAGGTGGTTGTAAGGCGCACCAAACACGACCTGGCAGCAGCCGAGGCAAGGGCACACATCGTGCAGGGCCTCTTGATTGCTCAGGACAACATCGACGAGATTATCGCCATGATTCGTGGCTCGCAGACCCCCGATGAGGCTAAGGCCAAGATGATCGAGAGGTTTGGTTTGAGCGAGATTCAGGCTGCGGCTATCGTGGAGATGAGGCTCCGTGCTCTGACCGGTTTGGAGAGGGGTAAGTTGGAGGCCGAACTCGCCGAGTTGTTGGAGAAGATTGCATACTTCAAGAGCGTATTGGCCGACGAGAGGTTGCAGTTGCAGATCGTTAAGGACGAGACCAACGAGATCAAAGAGAAATATGGCGACGAGAGGAGGACCGAGATTGTCTACTCTTCGGAGGAGTTCAACCCCGAGGACTTCTACGCCGACGAGGACGTTGTGATTACCATCAGCCACATGGGCTACATCAAACGTACTCCTCTGACCGAGTATAAGAGCCAGCACCGTGGTGGCATCGGTGTTAAGGGTAGCGCAACCAGGGATGAGGACTTCATCGAGCACATCTACGTCACCTCGATGCACAACACAATGTTGTTCTTCACCGAGAAGGGCCGCTGCTACTGGCTGAAAGTTTACGAGATTCCCGAGGGCACAAGGGCGTCGAAAGGCAGGGCTATCCAGAACGTTATCCAGATTGAGCCCGACGATAAGGTAAGGACCTACATCAACGTTCGTCACTTGGACGACAAGGAGTACGTTCAGAATAACTTTATCATCATGGCCACCAAGCAGGGTGTTGTTAAGAAGACCAGCTTGGAGGAGTACTCGCGCCCCAGGAAGAATGGTGTGAACGCCATCAACATCAGGGAGGACGACCAGCTCATCGACGTAGCACTCACCAGCGGTAAGGCCGAGATTCTGTTGGCAACCCACGAGGGTAAGGCCATCAGGTTCAACGAGGAGACCGTGAGGGCCATCGGCCGTGTAGGTACCGGTGTAAGGGGTGTGAACATCGAGGGCGACAACAAGGTTGTTGGTATGGTGTGCATCGAGCCCGAGAGCGGCAAGGACATCCTTGTATTGAGCGAGAACGGCTATGGTAAGCGTACCGACTTGGAGGATTACAGGGTAACCAACCGTGGTGGTAAGGGTGTGAAGACATTGCAGATCACCGAGAAGACCGGTAACCTTGTATCGATTCAGGCTGTGGATGACAGCAACGACCTCATGATTATCAACCGTAGTGGTATCACCATCCGCACCTCTGTGAGCGACATCCGCATCGCAGGTAGGGCTACCCAGGGCGTGAGGATCATCAACTTGCGCGAGGGCGACTCAATTGCTTCGGTGATGGCAGTGCCCAAGACTGAGGAGATTGAGGCTCCCGTAGCTGTGGAGGGTGAGGAGAATACCCAGGCAGAGGGCGCCGCAGTGGAGGCTACTCCCGTAGTGGAGGAGGTTGCCAGTGAGGTTGTAGCTACTGATAACCAGGAATAAATAACAGAAAACAAACCAATAAACAACACAGTAAGATGAAAAAGACATTTCTTATCATTGCAGCAGCACTCATGATGTGCTTGCCAACTTTCGCACAGCAACAGAAAGTTGATGTTGAGGCATTGCAGAAGAAAATTGAGAAGTCGGATGCCGACATCGCCAACGAGAAGAAGGCAACGAAGGCTTCGACTTGGGTTAAGCGTGCAGAGGCTATGATGGCCGCAGAGACTGCTTACACCAGCCAGATCTACGACAACATGGAGGCTAACATGGTGCAGTTGATGCTCGGTAAGCCCAAAGGTGTTGAGGATGCTGTTATCGAGAACATCCCCTACGCAAAAATGCGCTATGATGCATTCAACCTCTACATCAGCGGCGACCAGAAGGTTAAGGGCTGGGAGGTAGTGAAACCCGTTTACGAGGGCGCTATCGACAAGGCTATCGAGGCTTATGGCAAAGCTTATGAGTTGGATGCCAAGATGCTCAAAAAGACCAAGGCTGGTCTTCAGATCGTTTGCAACAACTTGGGTAAGAGCGCAAGCAACAGCTACTTCTTGCGCGACTTCTCCGCAGCTGCCAACTACTTTGAGAAAGCCTATGAGGTATCGTTGATGCCCGCAGCAGAGATGGCTATCGACACTTTGAGCATTTTCAACGCAGGTTTCACCTCCTACTTCTCGGGTGAGTATGAGCGTAGCGTGAAGAACCTCTTGATTGCCGAGTCGTATGGCTACTATCAGGATGGTGACCTCTACAACGTTCTCTACAACTCGTTCCGTAGCCTCTATGGTGAGGACAAGGCTAAACTTGCAGAGGCAGAGGAGTTCCTCTTCCGTGGTTTGGAGCTCTTCCCCGGCAACGCTAACGTTATCACCTGCCTTACCGACCTCTACCTCGCACTCGGCAAGAACCCCGAGGCTGTGGTACCCAAGGTTGAGGAGGCTATCGCCAAGGAGCCCAGCAACGCTATGTTGTGGTATGGTTTGGGCGCTATCAACAAAGAGCTCAAAAAGTATGACGAGGCTATGAGCGCCTTCAACAAAGTTGTTGAGCTCAACCCCGGCAACGCACTTGCATACTACTACATTGGTACTCTCTACGTTCTCAAAGGCGACGAGCTGAACGAGCAGTTGAATAACAACTGGGGCAGCGAGACCTACAAAGAGGACAAGAAAAAGGTTGAGGCACTCTACGCACAGTCGATTGCTCCCTTCGAGAAAGCTCACGAGTTGATGCCCAACGAGATTGCATTTGTTGAGTATCTGAAAGTTGTAACCTTCCGTTTGCGTAACGAGAGCGCTGACATCCAGGCTAAGTTCGAGAAGTACAACGAGCTCTTCAAACAGATGAACGCAAAGTAGTCTTTCGCTACTGAGCTATCACAAAAAAACACCGACCGAAGATTATTCGGTCGGTGTTTTTTTGTGCCTAAGTCAAGCAACCATAAGCAAAGAGCGCTGGATTGCTACTTACCAAATATGTGTCCAACAGACGCTTGGCGGCCACAAACGAGCTCACCCTGTCGGCCAGGACATCCTCCTCAAAGCCGGGCAGGAGGGATGCAATCTGCTCGTCGCCATAGAAGCTACTCTTCAAAGCCTCGTTGATACTCTCATACATCCAATACTTGCTCTGACGATTGCGGTTGGCCTGGAAGAAACCATTCGACTTGGTGTGCTTGATGAAGTCCTCGACCATGTTCCACACATCGCCAATACCCTTGCCGCTCACACTCGAACAGGTGAGCACCTGGGGAGTCCACTCGCTCTCGGTGGGAGGGAAGAGTTTGAGGGCGTTGAAAATCTGCGCGCGGGCCAACTCGGCACGGTGACGGTTGTCACCATCGGCCTTGGTGATGGCAACCACGTCGGCCATCTCCATGATACCACGCTTGATACCCTGCAACTCGTCGCCTGCGCCCGAGATTTGGAGCAACATAAAGATGTCGACCATCGAGTGTACGGCCGTTTCGCTCTGGCCCACACCAACGGTCTCAATGAAAATCACATCAAAACCTGCGGCCTCACACAACACCACCGACTCCCTCGTTTTGCGAGCCACACCACCTAGCGAACCTGCGCTCGGGGAGGGACGAATGAAAACCTTGGGGTTGTTGCAGATGGTCTCCATACGGGTCTTATCACCCAGAATAGAACCTCCACTACGCTCCGACGAAGGGTCAATGGCCAGCACTGCCAACTTGTGTCCCAGGTCCGTAACCATACCGCCCACGGCCTCAATAAAGGTGGACTTACCGGCACCGGGAACACCCGTAATGCCAACCCTCATCGAACGGCCGGCATAGGGCAGACAGCGCTCAATAATCTCCTGCGCTTGTGCATAGTGATCCCTATTGTTGCTCTCCACGAGGGTAATTGCCTGCGAGAGAATCGAGATGTTACCTTCGAGGATACCCTTAACGTAGTCGTCCGTCGAGAGTTGCCTACGCTTCACACGCTTGAAATAGGGGTTCACAACAGGCTGACTTTCTACACCTGCCGTAACATTGAGGGCACTATCTCCGTGTTCCTCCTTGTGCTGATATTCGTAGTGGTTTATTGTTTCCATCGTTGCGTGTTGTTCTATTTCAATAGTTTGTCGAGAGTTGCCGTGGTGAGTTTCGTGGGGTTACCGAGCCAAAGCACCTCGCCTCGTGGCGAGAGTAGAATAGCATAGGGTACGTGTGGCACTTCCATCTGCCCAAAGAGGGCACCCTGTTCGTCAATGCCAACATAGGCATTTTGATAGTCGTGCAGGAGAATGGAAGCCACCTGCTCCACGGGCTCGCGAGCCACCACCACCACGTCTAATATATTATTATAGGTATAGGCCAAATCGTTCACTTCCTCCACCCTACTCCTGCAATCCGAGTTGGCGGAGTGGAAAAACTCCAACAAAAGAGCCTTTCCTCCGAGCGTGGGGCTATCGGAAAGCCACTTTACGTTCATGGTGGGGGTGACATACCTTCCGACAGCAACGAGTCGCTGTGCCGAGAGCGCACCCGCTCCCAACATCACGCACATCACTATCAAGACAAGCCTCTTCATCCCTACAAAGATACAGCTATAAAATGCAAATTGCAAAATTGAGAAAACTTTGTTTCGGACAAAATCGGCAGGCCACCACCTCTAATTGACCACATTTGTACTTTTGGACTATCCCAACGAACTTATGTTGTATGGGGTTTGGAAATAAAATTACTAATTTTGTATCACAACCTAAGTAGAACACACATACAACACCTATGAGAAGCCCAAAGCTACCCATACTCCTAACTGCCCTCCTACTCACTCTGGGCACCCTGACCGCAAACGCAAGTCAGACAATATCCACTGATACACAAAAGCTTACCACCCAAGAACAAGGCGATCGAGCCTACTGGCTGGAAACTATACTCAAGGTTGCCCACCCCGTGTTGGACAACCTTGCCAACGACAATCTTCGTGCCTCCATTCCCATCGGTCGCTCGGCCTCGGCCAAGGCAAGCAGCCGCGAGTTCATCACCCACATGGAGTCGGTGGGCCGCACCATTGCAGGTATTGCACCCTGGTTGGAGCTCGGTCCCGACGACACCCCCGAGGGAGAGCTCAGGGCCAAGTATATCGATATGACCTGCCGAGCCATTGCCAACTCGGTAGACCCCAACGCCAAGGACTATTTCAACAGCACCGCCACCCGTCAGATACTCGTCAACAGCGCCTTCCTTATTCAGGGTCTGTTGCGTGCCCCCACTCAACTGTGGGGAAACCTCGACCAGATAACCAAAGAGCGACTCTTTGAGCAGTGGAAGTCCACCCGCACAATGGTGCCCGGTAAGAACAACTGGTACTTCTTCTGTGCTATGGTCGAGTGTGGTTTGAAGGAGTTTGCCGGCGAGTGGGACCTCCCCATTGTCCAAAGGGCCATCACCTCCCACCAAGAGTGGTATGTGGGCGACGGTATCTATGGCGACGGCGAGGAGTTCCACCTCGACTACTACAACAGCTACGTAATCCAGCCCATGATGATGCAGGTATTGCGCACGATGGATAAGTTTGGCGTAGGCGACGCCGAGTTCCACGCCGAGCAGGTGCGCCGCTTTGGTAGGTTTGCCACCATTCAGGAGAGGATGATTGCCCCCGACGGCAGCTACCCCCTGATTGGTCGTTCCATCACCTACCGCCTCGGTGCCTTCCAGGTGTTGGCACAGTGCGCCCAAGAAAAGACTCTCCCCGAAGGCCTTTCGGAGGGACAAGTAAGGGGTGCTCTCACGGCCGCCATACGTAGGGTGTTTGAGCAACCCGGCACCTTCGATGAGCAGGGTTGGCTCACCATTGGCGTGTGTGGCGCCCAACCCGAGTTGGGCGACACCTACCTCTCCACTCCTTGTGTCTACCTCACATCACTTGTGTTCCTACCGCTGGGTCTGCCTGCCGACGACTCCTTCTGGACCGCCGAGCCTGAGATGTGGACCAGCCAGAAGGCTTGGTCGGGAGAAGAGTTTCCCATCGACTCCTTCTTGAAGAAGCCCAAGAAACAGTAATCCCCACACACGAACCCTAAAAGAGAATCTGTTCACGTTATGATAAAGAGTACTGTAAGAACATCACTATTGTTCCTCCTTGCCACCCTTACCACCCTCTCCACCTTCGCCCAACCTACGGGTGCAGAGGATAGGACCTTTTGGGTGAAGACAATGACCGACATCGCCGGCCCCGTATTGGAGAATATGAGCCGTGGGGAGCTGCGTAAGAATATGCCCGTGGAGACTCCCGCTCGCAAAAACACCCCAACAAACTATCTCACAACCCACCTCGAAGCTCTCGGCCGTACGGTTGTGGGCATTGCTCCCTGGTTGGAGCTCGGCCCCGACGACACCCCCGAGGGACAACTCAGGGCCAAGTATATCAAGATGACCTGCGAGGCCATCAAGAATGGCTTTGATCCCAACTCGCCCGACTACCTCAACTTCACCGTCAGGCGACAGCCCCTGGTGGATGCAGCCTTTTTGTGCCAGGGTATGCTCCGAGCACCCAAGCAGATTTGGGGTAACCTCGACGAGCAGACCAAGCAGAACTTCGTCACCGAGATGAACAACATCCGTAAAATCAAACCCCTCGAAAGCAACTGGTTGCTCTTTGCGGCAACGGTGGAGGCTGCTCTGCTGGAATTCACAGGCGAGTGGAACCCAGCCCCCGTGGAGTATGCCATCATGCGCTTCAAGGAGTGGTACAAGGGCGACGGCTGGTATGCCGACGGCCCCGAACTGCATATGGACTACTACAATAGCTACGTTATTCACCCCATGCTCTACGACGTGCTGGCCGTAATGCAGCGCCACAACAAGGGCGAAGCGGAGTTCTTCGAGGTGGAGAAGGTGCGCCTGCGTCGCTATGCCCAGCAGCAGGAGCTACTCATTTCGCCCGACGGAGCCTACCCCGTGGTTGGTCGCTCCATTGCCTACCGCTTTGGTGCATTCCAAGTGTTGGCCCAGTCGGCCCTCTTGGAAGACCTCCCCAAAACTCTCACCAATGGCTCGGTGAGGGCTGCGCTCACAGCTGTAATCAACCGCCACATGGCCATTGAGGGTAACTTCGACAAGGACGGCTGGCTCACGCTCGGCTTTGCCGGCCACCAGCCATGTTGTGCGGAGAACTACATCTCCACCGGTAGCCTCTACCTCTGTACGGCCGTATTCCTACCCCTCGGCCTCCCCTCCGACCACCCCTTCTGGAGTGCCCCTGCCGAGGCGTGGAGTGGACTCAAAGCGTGGAATGGCGGCACGGATGTAAAGCTCGACAAAGCGCTCAAAGACAAGAGTAAATAAACAGAAAAACACGATAGACAATGAAACAAATTTTCACCATGGTTGCTGTGGCCCTGTTGAGCCTTGCAACCTTCACCTCCGCCAGCGCACAGCAGCCCCAAGCGGTTGGTAAGACCTACTGGAACGAACACACAATGTTGCAACCCTTCCGTGTGCCCATGCCTGCCGAGGGTGTGGTGCCCGAATTGCTTGATCTGAATGGCGACGGCAAGCTGGACGCCGTAAAGAGCGCCATCCACGGTGGTAAGGTACCCATCTTGTGGCTCGACGACGACGGTAATATGAAGCCCGGCGACATCGAGGGCGACACCGTCAACGACTGCCTCTTGGTAGACCGTGATGCCAATGGCGAGTATGACCTCATCGTTAAACACTGCGACCAGAACGACGACGGCAAGGCCGATGTGCAACTCATCCTCGACTACCCCGTGGGTAAGGAGAACGGCCCTAAAGGTTGGAACTCACCCCACTATATGTTTGTCTTTGACGACGACGGCGACGGCGTGTTCAACTACATCGACTGGACCACCCTCACGCTCAAATGTTGGGAGAAGAACGGCATTTCCGACTTCTACACCGACTACAGTGGTGACAGCACCTTCATCAAGGCCCACCGAGTAACCAACTCGTTCAGCGACCTGCGTATCAACTGGGAGAATCCCTTCATCTTCTACGACTACGACAAGGACGGCCTCTCGGAGATTGCCCTGCGCTACTGCGACTCTCGCCGCCCCCACCCCGAGGCTGCCGAGAAGGGTTTCCATCCCACTCAGTATGACGGTGGTATGACCTGGTTCTCCATCGGTATCGACCTCGACAACGACAACTGCGCCGGCAACGACTTCGACTTCGATATGACCCTCCACTACAAGGCCCCCAACGCCTTCACCTATCTCGACCAGATCCACCCGCTGAAAAACATGCGCGGTCTGCCCGAAGCCGACTGCTTCTTCCCCGACCCCCGCATCCGCGAGCTCACCGAGCTTATCTATCCCGACCGCCACGCAGCCTTCGACTTGGCTTGGACCGGCAAGTGGGAGGAGGCTCGCTTCTGCTATGACGAGGACGACGACTGCGGTCGCTGGGAGCGTGTGGAGCTCTATGAGGATAGGGATGCCTTCCTCATTGGTGGTAAGAAGGGTGGCGTCGACAACCACAAGCAAGCAGACCCCTCTGGCGATAGGGGCGAGTGGGACACCGACTTCTCGGGCGGTGGCGACATCTACATTGCTCCCCACGACGGCCGAATCCACCTGCTCGGTGCCGAGCGAGGTGTGTGGCGCATCGACCAAAACACCAACTACTACCAGGGCTACGACCGTGCCTTCCAGAACAGCGAGCCCGAGAAGTGGGCAACAATCGAGTATATCGACAGCGACAACAACGGCTATTTCGACACCTTCAACTACGACCTCAACGGCGACAACACCTACGAAACTACCGTGTCGCTTGCCGCCCTCGGCATCAAAGACTCGGAGGGTTGTAAGGTCTACGACGTGTCGAAGATGAAATACAAAGACTACACCCGCCTCTTCGACAAGGTGCGTAAGCAGATGGTAAAACAGGCCGCCGATGCACGCAAGGTTGCCGAGGCCTACAACCTGAACACCTTCTGGTATGCCAAAATGCTTACCCCCAAGTCGGCCCGCGAGGAGTACCACTACGGCTGGTGGTTGCAGTTCTACATCTACAAAGACCTTGAACACTACTTCACCCTCCAAGGCAACACCCAAAAGCTGGAGCAACTCCACAAGGCATACTATTCGGGCAACTGGAAGCTGATGTTGTAACAATAGAGGACAGCAAGAGAGATAACCAAAATTATGAAAAAACTTTGCCACGAAACCATTGGTCTGCTTTGCAGCCTTCTGCTGGTCTGTCTGCCGTTCACCGCATCGGCAAGCAACCACACTGTGAAGATTGCCGAGCAGGGCGTGGCTTTGTGCACAATAGAGGCCCAAGCAGACGACGCCACAAGCGCCCTTGCCGTCAGCGAGCTACAACACTACCTCGGAACCATTAGCGGTGCCAATTTCACCATCCAGAGCGATGCCAAGGGGCGCATTATTGTGTGCTACGACAAACGCCTGGGCGAGGAGGAGTGGCGCATAGAGCCCCACAAGAGGAGTATTAGGTTGAGCAGTGGAGGCCCCCGTGGGTTACTCTATGCGGTCTACACCTTCCTGGAACAGCTCGGTTGCCGTTGGCTTGCGCCCAATTATGAGTTCTACCCCGAGGGT
This sequence comes from Tidjanibacter sp., assembly GCA_017547065.1. GTDB lineage: Bacteria > Bacteroidota > Bacteroidia > Bacteroidales > Rikenellaceae > Tidjanibacter. The sequence continues at coordinate 7,457 of JAFYRC010000030.1, read as the reverse complement.
ACGCACGAGGTTGTACCTCACAGCCCCACCCTGCACTACGTTGCCGAGGGGAGCACCACAGGCCAACCCGCACTCAAATACCGCAAGCTCTACATCGAGGAGGGACACTCCCACACCCCCCAAAACACCACGGCACTCATCGAGTGGATGGCCAAATTGCAGTACAACACACTTGTCTACCCCATTGACTATCAGGGCAAAGGACGTGTGAGGTGGGATGCCGTAAGGGACATTCTCACTCCCCTCCTGCGCCAGCGAGGCATAACAATCGAGGTGGGTGGCCACGGCTACCAGAACTTCCTCAACGCCACAATGGAGCAGGGAGCCCTCTTTGAGCACCACCCCGAGTGGTTTGCCCTCGCCGATGGGGAGCGTTGCAGGGAACAAAAACGTGTATTCTGCACCTCCAACAAGGAGGCCACGGAGTATATGATTCGCAACCTGCTCGCCTACATTGAGTCCCACCCCGAGATTGACATCTTCGACTTTTGGCCACCCGACGGTGCCCGTTGGTGTGAGTGCGAGAAGTGCCAGGCCATAGGTAATGACTCCGACAAGCACGCCTTATTGGTAAAGGTGGTTGCCGACCACATCGCCACCCTGCGTCCGGAGCTGAAAATTGAGTGCCTCGGCTACTCCCACTACAAAAACCCCTCGAAGAAACACAACATTTCCCCGAACGTGTTGCTCGACTTCTGCCCCATAAACCAGAGTTTCGAGGGACAAATCTACGAAGAGTTCGGTAGCAACCCCACCTATACATCCGCCCTTGCGGAGTGGAAGGAGCATTTCGAGGGCGAAATCAGCATCTACTCCTACTACCGCAAATATGCTTGGCACAGCCTGCCCATCCTTCTTCCCCACTACATGCAACGCGACCTGCAATGGTATCTCCAAGAGGGCATTCGTGGCATTTCAATCTACTGCGAGCCGGGCGACTGGGGTACCTACGAGATTAACCTCTACACGCTCGGTAAGCTGGCACAACAACCCCACTGCAATGTGGACACCCTGCTCCGAGAGTTCGCCCAGGGTCGCTATGGAGCCGCTTGGCAGACTGCCATTGAAGCCATCAATGCCATTGAGCAACTCGCCCGTGCAGGTTGCAGCATCCCCGGCACCCGACTCAAAAGCGAGGAGTGGTACACCGAGACCATAGCAACCATCGAGCGCCACCACTCCGCCGTGAGCTCGGTCCTCGACACCACGGGCGCCGAACGTGAAGCCCTTGAAGACTTGACACTAATGCTTGAATTTGTGCGCCGCGACTTCGAGATTCAGCGCCGCCGTGCCCAGGGTGCAAGCGTGGAGGAACGCAGGGAGTTGGCCGACGAACTTGTGGGTTGGCTGCGTAGCCACCTCGACGAAGGCATGTTCCTGGACGCCAAAGCCCGCCCTGCCCTCTTCTACAAGCAGTATGGCGCACGCCGTTAGGCCCGTCGGGAATTCGTAACTCCCATTCGGCCGACACCCCACCGACGTCACATATGGACACAAAAAAAACACCTCTGCGAGTGCAGAGGTGTTTTTCTTTTGCGACCCAAAGTCGCCGTGTGAGTTACTATTTGTTGTTGTAAGCAAACATCTTCTCAATCAACATAAGAACTTTGTTCGAGTAACCCCACTCGTTGTCGTACCACGAAACGAGTTTAACGAACTTGGGCGAGAGCTGGATACCAGCGTCAGCGTCGAAGATCGAGGTGCGAGCATCGTCGATGAAGTCGCTCGATACAACTGCCTCCTCGGTGTAGCCAAGGATACCTTTCAACTCACCCTCCGAAGCCTCTTTCATAGCAGCGCAAATCTCTGCGTAGGTAGCCTCTTTAGCGAGAGTACAGGTAAGGTCAACAACCGAAACGTCCAAGGTAGGAACGCGGAACGACATACCGGTGAGTTTGCCGTTGAGCTCGGGAATAACTTTACCTACAGCTTTTGCAGCACCAGTCGAGCTGGGGATGATGTTGCCGGCAGCAGCACGGCCACCACGCCAGTCTTTTACCGAAGGACCGTCTACGGTCTTCTGGGTAGCGGTGGTAGCGTGAACGGTGGTCATAAGACCCTCAACCATACCGAACTTGTCGTTGATAACCTTAGCGATAGGAGCCAAGCAGTTGGTGGTGCACGATGCGTTCGAAACGATGGTCTGACCGCAGTAGGTGTCGGTGTTTACACCGCAAACGAACATGGGGGTGTCATCTTTCGAAGGAGCCGACATAACAACGTATTTAGCACCAGCCTCGATGTGAGCCTGAGCTTTCTCTTTGGTCAAGAAAAGACCGGTCGACTCAACAACGTACTCAGCCTCAACCTCGTTCCATTTGAGGTCAGCGGGGTTACGCTCTGCGGTTACGCGGATAGCGTTGCCGTTAACAACGAGTTTACCATCTACAATCTCAACAGTACCGTTGAATTTACCGTGTACGCTGTCGTATTTCAGCATGTAAGCCATGTACTCAACGTCGATAAGGTCGTTGATACCTACAACCTGAAATTTGTCTGCCTGATTGCAAGCAGCACGGAATACCAAACGACCGATACGACCAAAGCCGTTGATACCAATCTTAATCTGTGCCATAATTTTTGTAATTTTGTAAGTGTTAATATATTGCTGTTAATATTTTCACATCGCAAAAGTATAAACTTTATACCATATAAAAAAGCAGATTATTAAATTTTTTTAGTAACCTACGAAAAAAGTTACAAATAATCTGTGCCAAAATCACACATAGTGGGTAAACTTCCCTCCTTCGGAAAACATTTTTAGCCCAAAGGAGTGAAAAACGAACAAAAACGAATAACTTTGTGCGAAAGATTGCAAGTGTGAGATGAAAAAACAGCTATCCATATTGCTCCCGTTGCTTGCCACCGCCGGCCGGGCGATGGCCTCCGTGCTCCCCACTGAGGAGGTCGCGGAGGTGGTCAATGCCCAGGCGAGCCACAGCCGTGGTAACATCATCGGCCTGTGTCTGTTTGGCCTCACGATTGTAATTTTTGTTGTGCTTGTTGCCACGCTCATCAGGCTCAACCGACGTTGTCCGCAGTGTGGCAAGGCCCGTGCGCTTCACCTCACCGACGAGCGCGAGGAGATCGAAAGCACCCCACGCCAGCGCATCTACAAGGTAGCCTACAAATGTTCCCACTGTGGTCACATCGAGTGGCGCAAGGAGGCGGAAGATCTTGATAATTAGTGATAAACGGGTCTAGATAAACGAGAACGAGCAGAGCGTCATCGCCCTGCTCGTTCTCTTGTTTTTTGCCAACTCCCAATGACCAACCGCACTACTCTTTGTCTTTCTTGCGGTGGTTGTGGGTGTTCATCGTGCGCTCGATGCCGATGGTGGTAAAGTCCTTGATGGCTGCCACGGCGCTCTCCACTGCCACATCAAACTCTTTGCGCTCGTCGGCCGAAAGGCGTCCCAACACAAAATCGATCTGATGACCCTGGGGGAAGTCGCCACCCACGCCCATACGAATACGAGCATAGTTGTTACCGCCGCACAGAGCGTCGATATTTTTGAGTCCATTGTGTCCGCCGTCGCTACCCTTGACCCTAATGCGCAGAGTACCAACGGGAATAGCAATATCGTCCACAATCACCAGGAGGTTCTCCTTGGCGATATTCTCCTTATCGAGCCAGTAGCGCACAGCCTTACCGCTGAGGTTCATATATGTAGAGGGTTTCACCACAACCATTGTGCGTCCCTTCCACTTAATCTCTGCTTTGGAAGCATAGCGGTCGGGGCTGAAGGTGCCACCTGCACCCTCCACGAGCTTGTCGACCACGTCGAAACCTGCATTGTGGCGTGTGCCATCATATTCGGAGCCGATATTACCCAGCCCCACGATGAGATATTTCATACTATCGGGTTCTTTTATCTTTTTGTTGAACAGTCCAAAAAACATCGCCGCAAAGATAATCCATTTATTTGTTATTCCACAACTGGTGGACGCTACTCCCAATGAGGAACGCCCCATTCGCCCCTCTACTCTTCGCCCTGGGTGAGTGCTTCGGGGAGATGCTTGGTCGCCTTGGCACCGAGAGCTTTGAGATTCTCCACACGGGAGAGGATGTTACCACGACCCGTAGAGAGTTGCTCCATAGCTTTTGTGCAGCTGTCGGCAGCCTTGTTAATGTTCTTCTCCACCTCGCCGAGAGTGTCCACAAAGCCCACAACTTTGTCGTAGAGTTTACCACCCGCATCGGCAATTTTTAGAGCATTTTTGTTTTGGGTATCGCGCTGCCAGAGGTCATAGACTATGCGTAGCATAGCCAGCAGGTTTGTAGGCGAGGAGATGACCACATTTTTCTTGTAGGCGTCGGCCCACAGGTTGGGTGCATTTTGGAGTGCATACATAAATGCGGGCTCGTTGGGCACAAACATAATCACAAACTCGGGAGCCTTGTCCGTGAGATCCTGATAACGCTTGGCCGAGAGTTCCTGCACGTGCTTGGTTACGGATGCGATGTGGGCGCTCATTGCGGCCTCCTTCTGCTTGGGCTCCTCGGCGGCGTTCCACTCCACGAAAGCCGTGAGCGACACCTTGGAGTCGACAATTATCACCTTGCCGTCGGGCAACGAAAGGACCACATCGGGCCTCTGGTTGCGGCCCTCGCTATCCTTGATGCTCTCCTGCGTGGAGTAGTGAATACCCTTTTGAAGTCCGCTATTTTCGAGCAGGCTGTCGAGAATCATCTCACCCCAGTCGCCCTGCACCTTGCTGTCGCCTTTGAGGGCACGGGTAAGACTCTTGGTTTCGGCAGTGATCACACTGTTGAGCTCCATGAGGTTTTTCAACTCTGCCTTGAGCGCACCGCTCTGCTCGTTCTGGGCAGAGTAGATGGTTTCCACCCTCTCGCGGAAATCCTTGATATTCTCACGCAAAGGTTTGAGCACCAACTCAATAGACTCCTTATTGGTTGTCACCATCGACTTCTGCTTTTCCTCAAAAATGTCGTTTGCGAGATTCTTGAACTCCTGACGGAAGGAGCTCTGCAACTTCTCCAACTCGGCCTTGTCATCGGTGGCCTTCTGACGGAGATTATTGTTCTCGGCTTCGAGGAGTGCCATACGCAATTCTGCTGCGTGGGCAGCCTTGTTGAGCTCGGCAATTTTATGCTCCAACGCGCTGTTTTTCTCCACCTCGGAGATGAGTTTGGCGTCGACGATTTTGTTTTGCTTACGGTCGAATCGCAACACCACGGCCATAGCAACCGACACAATAGCGAGGAGTATTACGACAATAATAAGGAGTGTGTTCATAGGAATTGATGGAATGTTGTTTGAGTAATACACAAAGGTATTACTTTTTTTCGGTTTTTTGGCTACCTTTGTGGGGTAGATAACATTTTTAGCAGTATGAGCAACAGAAAACGTATTGTATCGCCATCGATGCTCTCGGCCGACTTTGGTCACTTGGAGCGTGATGTGAAGATGATAGAGCGCAGCCAGGCAGAGTGGCTACACATCGATGTTATGGATGGCGTGTTCGTACCCAACATATCCTTTGGATTTCCCGTGCTGAAAGCCATCACGGCTGCCACCGACAAATTTATGGACGTGCACCTGATGATTGTGGAGCCGGAAAAATATGTGGAGCGCTTTGCCAAGGCGGGTGCCGACCTTGTTACGTTCCACTTGGAGGCCACCGATAAGGTGCAAGAGTGCATCGACCTCGTTCGCAAGAGCGGAGCGCAGGTGGGCATAAGCATCAAACCCGCCACCCCCGTGGAGGCCATTGAGGAGTGGTTACCCCAATTGGACTTGGTGTTGATTATGAGCGTGGAGCCCGGCTTTGGTGGCCAGAGTTTCATTGAGGGTAGCACCGAGAAGGTTGCCGCCCTGCGCAGGATGATTGACCAGAAGGGCCTCGCCACACTCATCGAGATTGACGGCGGCGTGAGCCGACACAATGCCCGCGAGCTCTACGATGCGGGATGTAACGCCCTCGTGGCGGGTAGTGCCGTATTCCAGGCACCCGACCCCGAGACCGAAATTGTGGCAATGCTCGAAGCATAGGACCGTCAACATTTATTTGTCAAATAGTAGTTTATTCGGAGTACTAAAGTTCTCTCTAACCCTCGGGTATCTTTTTTAATACCATTGAGGGCTCTACTTTTTTGCAGTCTGCCCTTTCAACCCTTAAAATCACGGGTATTAAAAAAGATACCCATTGTTTGGGGAGAACGATATGGGGCGTATTGGTCTATAATAAAAAGCACTGCCGATGAACAAAAGCCATCGGCAGTGCTATGTGTTTGAGGGTGCGCTATATAGCGACTAAAGTCAACAATATTGTCAATATACTTGCACCTATGGACCACCCATAAACAGCTTTCATGGATGCTGCTTGGTCAACCGTCTCAGAACTGGTGATTTGGAACTTTTCTCCTTCAAAAATCATTGTGTATTCAATTTTTCTATCATCAACCTCAATCGGTAGCAGGAGGGTTATTTGACTATGTGCGGGAGTGGTGTTATATAAAGATAGTAGATTTTCGGCAGATTCCAAGTCGTTGAAACTGCGTTTGATAAAAGGCAAATAAGTCCAATCTCCATTTGTAAATTCGATTCCATCAACAGGCACAACAACATCGGTAATCCTTGAACCTGCTGGAATCACCGATGGAACTTGTGCTTTGTCTTTATCTATCAGTTTTACCCCAGTATGAATAACCCTTTGAGCAAACCCAGAGCCATCAATAAACGCAGCATTATCCCACAATACACGAATAGAAGACGTGTGCTGATTGATGATAACTAGGTCGATTTTTGAATCAGTAACAGAGGGCATCAGTGTCACATATTCATCAAAGTATGCTCCATCGTTTATGAGTCCAACTCCGTAATTGGCATTAGCGTCTTTCAACTTATAGTTGCCGTCAACCATATATGTGGTTGTGAAACAACTTGATAAAGTCATTGCCAATAAAATAATTAGTAAACTTTTTTTCATGGTAAGAAAGAATTTAAGTTAAACATCATTTATTTGTGTTAGTAACACTCGTTGCCGTTAGATGACAACCGTTTAACTTGAAAAAAGAAAAACGTGGATGCAACTTACTCACAGTAGGTACGACCAAGCACCCATACGAACATAAGCACACCCACGCATACGATGCGTGAGCATTTAGTGTGCCTATTGCTTGTTCGTAAAGTATAAATTGGTCGTTTTACTGTGAACGCAATAGCCTAAATGCCATCAAAAAGAATTGCGTATTCCGCAATCCATTGGCAAAGATACAAATTGTTTCACAATATACAAACACGGCCAACCACAGCAGTTAGTATATCTTCAACTAACCATCGCCCCATTCCATCTCTCGGGTATAAAAAAAGACACCCACAATAAAGAGAGAACCCCATAAGGTCTTGGGTATTTAAAAAGATACCCGAGGAAAAAGAAAGTCCCCCTCTGAGTTAGAGGGGGGGGGTGCCCGAAGGGCGGGGGCGTCTGTT
>JAFYRC010000249.1 GCA_017547065.1 Tidjanibacter sp. | reverse complement strand
TTGAAGCCATTGTGCAGGGCACAGCTGCCGAACAGAGCCTTATTGCAGCACTCGGCAGAGTAGCCGAAAGAGAGGATGAATTTGACGCCGTAGCCATACTGCGTGGTGGTGGCTCGCAGAGCGACCTGGGGTGCTTCAACGCCTACCCTCTCTGCGCACACATTGCCCAATTCCCACTCCCGATACTCACAGGTATCGGCCACGACAAGGACACCTCGGTTGCCGACCTTGTGGCCCACACCGCCCTGAAAACGCCCACTGCCGTGGCGGACTTTCTCGTAGAACAGATTTCGGGTTACCACTCGGAAGTCGAGTATGCCTACGAGCGCATTCTGAATGCATCCACAACCATACTAGAAAGCCACCGCACACGCATGGAACGCAACGGAGCCTTGGTGCGCACTTTGGCCGATGGCCTATTGCGTCGCATGGAGGTTAAATTGGAACGTGCCGAAGTGGAGTTACACCACGGCGTAGCTCGTCTATTGGAGGCACACAAAGCCCGTTTAGAACGTGCCGCCGTGAAGGTGGAGGCATCCTCGCCACAACGCATCTTGGCGATGGGTTTTTCGATGATACAACACAATGGACGCACACTCACCACAGCCAATTCCATTAGCGTTGGTGACCAAGTGGAGATAATCCTTGCCGACGGCAGGGCGCAAGCAACCATAACCGACAAAACAAAAGCATAAAATACTATGAACAAAGAACTTACTTACAACCAAGCATTGACCGAGTTGGAGGCCATTTTGAAGAGTTTCGACAGTGGCGAGGCCGACATCGACACCCTCTCGGCGCAGGTTTCCCGTGCTACCGAGCTCATCACTTTTTGCCGTGAGCGCCTGCTCAAAGTGGAGGAGGAATTGAAGGCATCCGAGAGCCCCAAGGCGTAGTTCACCCATAGGGTACAACACATCAAGGCACTAAAAAAATCAAAGCGGAGCGTCCTGAAGGGTGCTCCGCTTTGATTTTCTATGTAGTATAACTAATCTGTCGATTATTTCTTGCCAAACAAGAACTGCGACGAGATCTCGCGGTAGTTGTGTACCCTCTCGATCACATCTGCCAACATATCGGCAACGCTCAACACGGTGAACTTGGAGGTATCCTTGTCGGCACGCAAAGGAAGGGTGTCGGTAACGATCACCTCGGTGAGTGCACTCTCGGCGATACGCTCGTAGGCAGGACCACTCAATACGGGGTGAGTGATGACGGCCCTAACACTGGCTGCGCCCATATCCATAAACATACCAGCAGCCTTAGTCAGTGTACCTGCGGTGTCAACCATATCGTCGAAGATGATGATGTCGCGGCCCTTAACCTCGCCAATAGCGGTCATGGTACCCACAACATTAGGCCTCTCGCGGTGTTTGTGGCAGATAACCAGGGGAGCCTCCAAGTAGGATGCGTAGCTGTTTGCCCTCTTTGCACCACCAATATCGGGAGTAGCAACCGAAAGGTTCTCCAATTTGAGGTTCTTGATATAGGGAACAAATACCTTCGATGCGTAAACGTGGTCAACAGGAATATCAAAGAAGCCCTGAATCTGGTCAGCGTGGAGGTCGATGGTGATGACCCTATCGCAACCTGCAGCCGAAAGAAGGTTTGCAACCAACTTAGCACCAATGGGTACCCTGGGGCGATCCTTGTGGTCCTGACGAGCCCAACCGAAATAGGGCAACACAGCCACTACCATGTGAGCCGAAGCCCTGCGTGCTGCGTCGATGACCAGCAACAACTCCATAAGATTCTCTGCTGGGGGAGGAGTAGATTGAACGATAAACACGGTACAACCGCGGATACTCTCGTTGAAAGCCGGCTGGAATTCGCCGTCACTAAATCTGCTTACGGTCAGGTTGCCAAGCTCTACGCCGTAACTCTTGGCAATCTTTGCAGCCACCACC
>JAFYRC010000248.1 GCA_017547065.1 Tidjanibacter sp. | reverse complement strand
GGTGGAACTCTTCCCCAAGAAACTCAAAGTGGAGGCTTCGCAGGCGTTGCTCGACTTCTTTGAGGAGAACGGCATCCTCTATCGCCTCAAATCATCCTTGTAATAGACGACAAATAGATAACAACAATACAAACACTAAAAAAAACAGACAAAACTATGGCACTTGAAATCAAAGATTCCAACTATGAAGAGTTGGCAGCAGAGGGCAAACTTTTGGTTATTGACTTTTGGGCAGAGTGGTGCGGTCCTTGCCGCATGATGACTCCCGTGGTTGAGAAATTGGCCGAGGAGTTTGCTGGTCAGGCAAACATTGGTAAATGCAACGTAGACGAGGAGAACGACGTACCCGTTAAGTTCTCTGTTCGCAACATTCCCACCATCGTATTCGTTAAGAATGGTGAGTTGGTTGATAAGCAGGTTGGTGCTTGTTCGGAGGGTGATCTTCGCAAGAAAATCGAAGCCAACTTGTAAAAACGCAGTATAGCGGGTGCTTTTTGCACCAAATTTCAGAGAGCGAGCTTCTCACCTACGTCGAGTAGGCTGCGGGCTCGCTCCTTCATTTGGCACAAAAATCCCTCCGCTCTCTGCGTTTTTTGTTGCTCGTCAATTTAATATTTACTAATTACTCTTTACTAACTACTAATTAGCCAACGGCACAAAAAAAAGACGCACCAGATTTTCATCTGATGCGTCTTTCGTGCCCAGGACAAGAGTCGAACTTGCACGGCCAAAACGGCCACTACCCCCTCAAAGTAGCGTGTCTACCAATTCCACCACCTGGGCATAAAAAAGGAACTTGGGGGGTGCGGCTTGGTGCCGCTTACCCTTCTTCCCTTCACTAACCTAAAACTACTAACCTAACTGAACCTTAAAACTTCGCCGCAAAGGTATGCCAGTAGTTTCTAATTACCAAACTTCTTTGTGAAGTTTAATAATTTTTTAACATCGGGTATGTTTAAGAACATTGCCTTCTGGCTCATTTTTGCGGAAAAGCATGCAAAAGTACACATATTTTTGAAACCTCCAAAATTTTTTGACAAAAAACGTGTGTAAACCTGCAATTATCTGCCCAAATGCCTTTGGACGGGCTTTGAACGGGGTTAATTTTGGCGCATAATACACACCAAACGGTCGAGCGAGTAGCGCCCTCCGCCGGCAATTAGAAGGAAGATGTATATGCCCGCATAGACCACCTTCAACTCCGCCTCATCGAAACTCTGACCGGGGAAGAGTAGGAAGGCGGCACCCACCATCATCACAGCCATCACGGCCGAAGTGAGGCGCGTGAGCAGACCCACGGCCAATAGCGCCCCTGCCACAGCCTCCAAAACTCCCACGATGCTCACCACATCAGCCCCTGAAAGCCCCCACAGTGAAGGGTATTCGCCTTCGAGCCATAGGTATTGTTGCGATTTGGTGATGGCCTGCGTGAAGAGCAGTGTGCCGATGAACAAGCGTAGGAAGAGGATTGCACTGTCGGTTCTGCCAGCCGAAAGTGAGGCGCACAGCTCCGAGGTTGGGGTAGGGGAGGATGAGGTTTGCTCCTTCGATTCCCGCTGTGGGGCGGAGTGCCTATGGGTGCGTTGAGTGGTTGCCATAACAAAAAAAAGATTGCTTCGAGTTTTCCTCAACCCAAAGCAATCTTTGTGCCTAATCTTGCGCGCGAGGGGAGTCTATTCCCTTTCGAGCGACTCGTAGAGCACCTCGCAACCCTCCTCCAACATGTCGAGCACTAGTTCAAAGCCGTCGGCACCCTCATAATAGGGGTCAGGAACGTAGTCGTAGCCGAAGTGGGAAGGAATATAATCTGCCATACGCTCCAACTTTTGGAGTGCCTCCACACTTGGGGCCAGGCGCGAATGGCTCTCGTACACGGAGTCGTCCATCGCCAGCAGGAGGTCGAAGTTGTTGAAGTCGTCGGGCCTTACACGGCGACTGCGGTGGGTGAAGTTGTAGCCACGCTTCTTGCCTGCGGCCCTCATTCGTGGGTCAGGGAGTTCGCCAGCGTGTCCGCCGTAGGTGCCTGCGGAGTCGATTGTGAACTCCTCCTCGGTGCCCTTACGGATGGTGAGTTGGCGGAAAATCTCGTCGGCCGCCGACGAGCGGCAAATGTTGCCCAGGCATACAAAACATATCTTATTTATCTTCATGATGTACAAAGTTTGTTGGTTGTGGTGTAAAATTATGCTTTTTTGGACAACTAAACAAAAAAAATGCTTATATTTGTATGCAGGCTAATGCAATCAATACAAATTAAACTATAACCAAACTTAACAGAAAGAACTATGGGATTTTTGCAGGAATTCAAAAAATTTGCCCTCAAAGGTAATGTAGTCGATATGGCTGTCGGTGTTATCATCGGTGGCGCTTTCGGCAAAATCGTAACTTCGCTTGTTAACGACGTGATTATGCCCCCTCTGGGTATGCTCATCGGCAAGGTTAACTTCACAGACTTGGCTCTTAACCTCGGTACCGAGGCCGCTCCCGTGATGTGGAAATATGGCGCATTTTTGCAGAACGTATTTGATTTCCTCATCGTTGCACTCTCAATCTTCTTGCTCATTAAGGGCCTCAACCGCCTTTCGGAGCTCACCAAGAAGAAAGAGGCAGAGGAGGCTGCAGCAGCTCCTGCTCCCGCACCTGCTCCCGAGCCAGAGCCTACCAAAGAGGAGGTTTTGCTCACCGAGATTCGCGACCTTTTGAAAAACAAATAGTCGATATTTCTGCGGCTCGGTATCGGTGTGATGTCGGGCCGCAGTTTTTTATTAGAGATACATTAAAACGATTTAACGATAGTATGAAAACTGACAACATTGCCAGGGTAGTGCGCTTTGTGCTGACCTCGCTTTTTACACTCTGTGGTAGCCTTACGCTTTGGGCACAAACCACAATGGAAGACCGCATTACTCTCACCCTCGACAACTGGGATGGTTGCTATGAGGTGGGTCAAACCGTGGCTATCCACGCCGAGGTAGAGGAGGGCTTTGAGGCCATCCGTGAGGTGTGGATTAATGGTCTGCTCGAATCGAGCGAGAAGGTTTTTGTTGAGGCAGGCAAGTATGACATCTTCACTCGCCACCACGACGAGCCTACCTCTGTGATGCTCAAATTCTTCAATCCCAATCCCAAAAAACAGAGGGATTTCACCGATATCGGCTACTGCGTGGGCAAGGAGCAGTTTAGGCCCGGTTTTGAGAAACCCGCCGACTTCATGGAGTGGTGGCAGGAGCAGGTGGCTATGGTGCGCCAGACCCCCATTGAGGCAATCATCACCGAGGTGGAGGTGCCTGAAAAGTTTGCAGAGGGCTATGTTTGCTACGACGTGGAGATCAATTGTAGCGAGGGTGGTGCTCCCGTGAGGGGCTACATGGCAATGCCCAAAGGTGCTGTGAATAAGTCTATGCCCATCTGTATTTTCACCCACGGTGCGGGTGTGAGGGGTGGTGGCAACCGCTCGAAGATTGACGTTGCTCTGCGCTACGCCCGTCAGGGTGGTGGTAGCATCGCTTTCGACATCAACGCCCACGGTATGCCCAACGACCAGCCCCAATCCTACTACGACAACCTCGATAAGACAACTCTCAAGGACTATAAGGATCGTGCTATCGAGAATAGGGAGGATTATTATTTCCGCGGTATGTACCTCCGCTTGCAGCGTCTTGTGGACTGGATGTGTACCCTGCCCGAGTGGGATGGCAAACGTGTGTTGGTGATTGGTGGTAGCCAGGGTGGTGCGCAGGCCGCAGCTATCTGTGGTCTCGACAACCGTGTGACCCACGCTGTGATTCGTGAGCCCGGTATGATGGACCTCGGCGGTTTCTTGAAGAATCGCAAGAGTGGTCCTCCCTGGTTGTTTGATTTGTATGGCAAGACCCCCGAGTTGATGAAGTGGGGCCCCTATTTCGATACTGCATTCTTCTTGGAGTACAGCACTGCCGAGTTGGTGTATGAATGTGGCTGGGTGGATATGTCGTGCACCCCCACCTCCATTATGGCAGGCTACAACCTCGCAGGTGGTAAGAAAACCCTCTATACCTATCCCTACCGTCGCCACCAGTCGCCTCGTGGTAAATATGGAGATGAGTGGAAGGAGAAGGTTAACGACCCCATTAACAAATTTGTCCGCAGGGTTCTCAAATAGGCTGTCGGATACGTCAGTGATATAAGGGGATGAAAACCAATAGATTTGTGGGAATTGTGCGCCTTGCGTTGGCGTCGGTTTTTGCACTCGGATGCAGTGTGCCCCTTTGGGCGCAATCCGCTATGGAGGGCCTCATTACACTCACCCTCGACAACTGGGACGGCCGCTATGAGGTGGGCCAAACCGTGGCTATCCACGCCGAGGTAGAGGAGGGCTTTGAGGCCATCCAAGAGGTGTGGGTTAATGGCCTCCT
>JAFYRC010000247.1 GCA_017547065.1 Tidjanibacter sp. | reverse complement strand
TGTCGCCATACATTACACCGGGACGCATCTCAGCCTCGGGTACAAGACCATAGTGCTCCATACCGTAGAGTACGTCGTAGAACGAGCCGCCCTGTGCGAACGACACGTCGCCGTGGGTGCGAACAGCCCTGTCGGCACGATCCTGATAGGTCTTGTGGACGATATACATCTCCGAGAAATCATACACGCCCTTGCCCATACGAAGCAACTCCGACTCGAGGAATCCGAGGGTCGAGTAGCACCAGCAGGTACCTGCACGGTTCTGGTTCTTGACGCTTGTGATGGGCAGCTGCTTCACGGTGGTGAACTGGAAGCTCTCCTCCTGTGCGGGGGCCTGCTCCTGTGCGCTGATGGTGCCTGCGACAGCCAATGCGCACAATGCGAAAATAAGTTTTTTCATCTCTCTAAATTATTTGTTATTAGTTACTTGTTTTTTTGCTTACTGAACCTTCTTGCACTCAAAGCCGATGTTCATGCCGTCGTAGCTCTTAATCACGGCGCCAATGGCGGCGATGGTGGCGTTGGACGACTTGCTGCTGATGGTCTTCAACAACTCCAACAGTGCGTCGGCCTTGAAGAGGATGTTGATGTTCTGTTCGTTGACAACCATACGGGTGGAGATAGCCTTGCCACCCTCCTTGATGGAGAGGCTTACGCTCTCGGCCTCCTTGTCGTAGGCCCATTTACCCTTCACCTCCTTGCCGGCGAGCTTGGTCGAGAAGGTGCCGTCCTCGCCGAAAGTGAACGAGAAGAGTCCCTCCTTAATGCCAATCTTAGCCAACATGGGCTCAATCTTTGCCTCTACGGTTTCGGCTGCTACGGTGCCACCTGCGGCGGTGAGTGCGTTGGCCGACTCAAACTCCACAGCGGCCTTAACGTATGACCAAGTACCGGGAATTTCAACCTCCTTTACGGCAATGCCGAGCAACTCTTGTACGCTCTCGGGCACCACCTCGTCAACTTTGTCGCCTACCACCTGCTTTGCGATGTTTTTCAGGCTGCTGAGGTTGAGCTGTGCATTGGCAGCTGTGGCCATTCCGACCATGGCTACCAGGGCGATAATCAGTTTCTTCATATTAATTTCTTTTGGTATAACGTCAATTTTTAATAACTATTTTATTGTCAAGACATAACCGAACATTGTTTTTCGCCATTCGGCGAGTTGCAATTTCGACCACCCCTCCCGACCTCCCCTGTCGTAGGGGAGGTGTACTAATTGCAAGACCATAAGGTGGTGCGTCCTCAATTTTCAATTTTCAATTTTCAATTCTACCTTGCCCAGAGTTTTACGAGGTTTACGAGTGTCTGTACCGAACGATACATTGTGTCGAGCGACACATACTCAAACTTGCCATGGAAATTCATGCCGCCCGTGTAGAGGTTGGGGCAGGGGAGGCCCATGTAGGAGAGCCTGCTACCGTCCGTACCGCCACGAATGGGCTTGATGATGGGTGCAACGCCCGCCTCCTCCATGGCCTGCATGGCCTTCTCGATAATCTCGGGGTGGGGCTCAACCATCTCGCGCATGTTGTAGTACTGGTCTTTGAGAGTAAGCCTTACGACGCCCTCGCCATACTTACCGTTGATGTAGTCGGTAATGCTTCTCATGAGATCCTTCTTCTGCTCGAAGAGCTCACGGCTGTGATCCCTAACGATGTAGGTCAGCTCGGCGTGCTCCACCTCGCCACGCATACCAACCAGGTGGTAGAAACCGTCGTAGCCCTCGGTGTGTTCGGGCCTCTGGTGGGGTGGCAACATCGAGTTGAGCTCCATGGCTATCTGCATGGCGTTGATCATCTTATCCTTTGCCATGCCGGGGTGGATGTTGCGTCCCGACACCTCCCATTTGGCACTTGCGGCATTGAAGTTCTCATATTCCAATTCGCCCTCCATACCTCCGTCCACGGTGTATCCCACCTGTGCGCCGAAGGCCTCCACATCGAAGTAGTCCACACCTCGGCCAATCTCCTCATCGGGAGTAAAACCGATGCGCACCTTGCCGTGCTTCACCTCGGGATGAGCCAGAAGGTACTCGGCCATGGTCATAATCTCGGCCACGCCCGCCTTGTCGTCGGCACCCAGGAGGGTGGTTCCGTCGGTGGTGATGAGGGTGTGTCCCACGAAGAATTTCAACTCGGGGAACTCCTTTACGGTCATCGTGAGCGAGGGGTTGAGGGTGATGTCGCCACCGTCATAATCCCTCACAAATTGGGGGTTTACAGCCGCACCGCTCATGTCGGGCGAGGTGTCGACGTGGCTGATGAAACCAACCACGGGCGCATCCTCACAGCCCTCCGAAGCGGGAATGGTGCCCATAACGTAGCCGTGCTCGTCCATTGTCACCTCTGTGAGTCCGAGCTCAATCATCTCCTCTTTGAGCGCGCGCAACAATACGAGCTGCTTGTCGGTCGAGGGGAAAGTAATGCTGTTTTCGTCACTCTGCGTGTCGAAAGCCACATATTTCAAAAATCTATCTTTCAGTTCCATTTTCTTGGTTTTGTCAAACGTCAAACGTCAAACGTCAAACGTTCTTTTTGTGTATCTTCTTGTTTTTGTCCAGCCATAGGTCATTTAGACGTTAGACCTTTGACGTTAGACAAGGAGCGGAAATTAATTTTCGCTCTTGCTCTTCCTGAGCGAATCCCAGATGAAGTAGGTAATCAGGGCTGCGTAGGCGGCCAAGCCAAGCCACTGTGCGCCGTTGGATGCATACCACTCACCCATGAAGGGATCAACGCCCACATATTTCAGCACAGCGCTCACAACGCCCATCAGTGCGCCACCGGCAATGAAGCCCGAAGCGATGAGGGTACCCTTGTCGCTCCTCTTCTTGTTAACCTCTGCGTCTTTCGAACGAGTGGTAACAAACCAGCTGATAAGACCACCCACCAACAGGGGAGCGTTGAGCTCGAGGGGAATGAACATACCGAGTGCGAATGCCAATGCGGGTACGCCAATCATGGTGAGAATGAGCGATAAAGCTGCACCTGCAAAGTAGAGCATCCAGGGAGTTACACCACCGGTCATGAGGGGCTTAATTACAGCGGCCATAGCGTTTGCCTGGGGAGCAACGAGTGCGCCCTCGCCGGTGAAACCATAGGTCTTGTTGAGGACCATCATCACGCCTGCAACAGTAGCAGCCGACACGAGGGTACCGAGGAACTTCCAGCTCTCCTGTTTCTTGGGAGTTGTACCTACCCAGTAACCAATTTTCAGGTCGGTGATGAATCCGCCCGCCATGCTCAAAGCCGTACAAACCACACCACCGATGATCATTGCTGCGGTCATGCCACTCTCGCCCTCCAAGCCGATGCTTACGAGCACCAACGAAGCCAGAATTAGAGTCATAAGGGTCATACCACTCACGGGGTTGCTACCAACAATAGCGATGGCGTTGGCGGCCACAGTGGTGAAGAGGAATGCGATTACGAACACAACCAACAAAGCAATAGCCGAGGTCCACCAGTTGCCCAACACGCCCACGCGGAAGAATACGAGGGTGGTAACCAATACGGCAATCAGCACAGCCAAGATGGTACGCATCGAGATGTCCTTGTCGGTACGCTTCTCCTCTGCGCCCTCTTTTTTACCTTTGAGCTCACTCACGGCCATGCCGAGCGAACTCTTGATGATGCCAGCCTGCTTGATGATACCGATGATACCGGCCATTGCGATACCACCAATACCGAGGGGTTTACCGATGTAGGCAAAGAGGTTTTCGGGGGTGAAGATAGCCTGGGGGTTGGCAATAAGGCTCTCGTTGGTGATACCGAGCAGAGCCACAAGCCTTGCAGCGTCGAAGCTACCCTCCAACGAACCTACCATGGGTACAACCACAAACCACACAAGGAACGAACCTGCGCAGATGCATGCGGCATATTTCAAACCTACGATGTAGCCCAAACCGAGCACAGCAGCCGAGGTATTGATTTTGAATACGGTTTTGAATTGGTCGGCAGCGTGTGCACCCCACGCGGTGATGCGGGTTGAAAGGGTGTCGGCCCACAAACCGAAGGTGCTCACTACAAAGTCGTATAAACCACCAATCAAACCGCTCACTGCAAGCAGTTTGGCCTGACCCTTCTGGCCCTCGCCACTAACGAGTACCTCGGTGGTAGCAGTAGCCTCGGGGAATGGATATTTGCCGTGCATTTCCTTAACGAAATACTTGCGGAAGGGGATCAGCAACACAATGCCGAGCAGACCACCCAGCAGCGAGGAGAGGAAAATCTGGTAGAATTGAGCCTCCAAGCCGAGGATG
>JAFYRC010000246.1 GCA_017547065.1 Tidjanibacter sp. | reverse complement strand
GTGCGGTCGAAGTTGATACCCAACAACTCGCCCCTGGCATTCAAAATGGGGCTACCGCTATTACCGCCCGTGGTGTGGTTTTTGGCCAGGAATGCCACGGGGATTGTGTGGTGGCCATTGAGGTCCACTCCCCAATGACCATACTCCTTTGAGGCGTAGATGTTACGCAGGCTTTGGGGGATATCGTAGTCGTAAATCTCTGGGTTATCCTTCTCGATAATACCGTCAAGTGTGGTGTAGGGAAGGTGATATACGCCGTCGGCTGCCTCATAGCCTGCCACCGAGCCATAGGCCACACGCAGGGTGAGGTTGGCGTCGGGATAGAAACTACGCTCGGGCTCGAAGGCCATCTGACCACGCATGTAAGTTTTATAGAGAGCCGTAATCTCCTTATTCAGGGCCATATACTGGGGAGCAATCTTCTCCTTATAGACCTCGTCGAAGGCGTTACGCATAGTCCTTGCGGGGTCGGACTCAAAGTCGTAGGAAGCCTCGCGAGCGGCTACCACATCGGCAGCCGAAACAATCTTCGAAGTGTCAAAGAGCCACTCCACGAATGCCTCCACCGAGCCACACTCGGCCAACTTTGCGGTGTACCACTCGGGAATAAAATCACCCTTAACATTCTCGCCAAACTCACGGAGCATCTCAACGGCAATCTTGCGGTCGATGGTGGGGAGGTAGTCCTTATAGTTGGACTCCACATTCTCGGCCTTGAAGTTGCGAGGAGTTGCAAAGCCCATCAGCTCGATGGCATAGATAGCCTCGTTGTAGTAGTCCCTTGCGATGGCATAGGGAAGCAGCTGGGCATATTTATCGTGAAGCTGTGTCACCACGCCCTCATACTCCGTACCCTTGGCCCACTCCTCAAAGCGGTTCTCGTAGGCAACCTTCTTCTCCACGGTCTTACGGCGAGCCAAACCAAGGCTCTCGCCCTGCCACTTCTTCCACGCATTAGCAATGGAGGCGTGCTTGGAGGCATACATAATGCGGGTTGCAACATCCTTCTCCTGTGCATCGGAAATGATGTCGAGGCGCAGAGTGCGGAGGTGGATCTTGGCGGGGTTGGAGTGGTTGAGCGTGTAGTCCACAAAGTCGCTTGTTACATACTCGCGAGTGGTGCCGGGGAAGCCATACACAAAGGTAAAATCACCCTCGGCAGCACCCTTGGTCGAAATCGTAAAGTGGCGCTTGGGAGTGTAGGGCACGTTGTCCTTGGAGTAGTCGGCGGGCTGATTGTCCTTGTCGGCATAGATGCGGAAAACGGAGAAATCGCCCGTGTGGCGGGGCCACATCCAGTTGTCGGTGTCGCCACCAAACTTACCAATGCTCGAGGGGGGAGCAGCCACAAGGCGCACATCCCTATAAACCTGATATACAAAGAGGTAGTGTTTATTACCATAGTAGAGGCTCTCCACAGCTGCGGAGTATTTTCCGTCCTCCTTGGCGGCCTCCACGATAACCTCAACCTTCTCGCCGGCCTCAATACGCTCGGTTACATCCTCCATCCTCACGAGAAACGACACGGTGAGTCCGGGGTTGGGAAGTTCCTCGCTCCTATTCATCGCCCAGAAGCCATTGGTGAGGTAGTCGTGCTCCACGCTGCTGTGTTTCTGGATTTGGCCATAGCCGCAGTGGTGGTTGGTAAACAAAAGGCCCTCGGCCGATACCAACTCGCCCGAGCAGCCCCTACCAAAGAGCACAATGGCGTCTTTGAGCGAGGCCTGGTTGATGCTATAAATATCCTCGGCGGTGAGTTCAAAGCCCTTCGACTTCATATCCGCCACCCTCTCCCCTATCAGGCAGGGCAGCCACATACCCTCGTCGGCTACAGCCACCGAAACGGTTGCCGCCAGCGACACAAGTGTAAACAATAGTTTCTTCATCTTTTTTTACTCCTATTTTTTATCTTATTATTATTTCTCTATCTGCTCCAAAAACTCCTGCAACCTCACGTAGAGCATCTGCACTGGCATGCCCATAACGTTGTAGAACGAGCCTTCGATACCCTCGATTGCAACATAACCAATCCACTCCTGAATACCATAGGCAC
>JAFYRC010000245.1 GCA_017547065.1 Tidjanibacter sp. | reverse complement strand
TGTGGCAGGCCGTTCACACGCTCAGTGTAAACTGAGTCGTAGTAGCGCCACGATGTTACGGGAGCCACCGAAATGGCCATCTTGAACACATCTGCCCCCTTCAAAATGCAGTTCAGAGCCATAAAACCACCATAGCTCCAACCGTAGATACCAATGCGCTCGGCATCTGCCCAGCTCTGCTGCGCCACCCAGCGTGCAAAGCTGATTTGGTCCTCGGTTTCGAGTCGGCCCATAATGCCATAAGTGCTCTTCTTGAAGTCTGCACTGCGGAAGCCCGTACCCCTGGGGTCGCAATCAACCACAATGTAGCCCTGCTGTACCAGCGCATCTTCCCAATCAATGGTCCACCTGTCCCTCACATCCTGCGAGCCGGGGCCGCTGTATTGGGTAATCAATACGGGGTATTTCTTGTTTTCGTCAAAGTCAGCGGGCCTCTTAATGTAGGCATTCAGCACGTCGCCACGCTCGGTGGTGAAGGTGAAAAACTCCTTCACGGGGAGTGCCACCTCGGCGATATACCTCTTCAACTCTGCATTGCTCTCCAAGGTGTCAACCAACTTGCCGTTTCCCTTGTGGAGGGTTACGGTATTGGGAGTGGTGGCATTGGAGAAGTAGCTCACATAGTAGTGACAGCCGGCACTGGGAGCAATGCGATAGGTACCCTCCGTTGTCGAAAGGCGCTTTTTATTCTTGCCATTAATACCAATGGTGTAGAGCTCCCTACGCAGAGGCGACCCCTCTGTTGAGAGGTACCAAATCTTTTTATCCGTAGCACACACAACCTCCGTCACGTTCCACTCGCCCGAGGTTACGGGAGTAAGTTCGCCCTTCGAGAGGCTCGAAAGGTAGAGGTGGTTGTAGCCATCGCGCTCGCTCAACACCAGGAAGCGGTCCGAGTCGGAAAGGAAGGTGATTGTACCCAGACCAATACCGTCGATATACTTCTCATCCTTCTCCTCATAGATGGTCCTCTGCTCGCCACCCTGCTCACACAGCCACACAGTGAGGTGGTTTTGGAGGCGGTTGATGACATAGTAGTAGAGCCTACCATCGGGGGTCCAATCGAAGAAGGGGATGTAGAGGTCGTCCTGCGGAGTGTTGTGACTAACCGTAGTGGTACTGCCATCGGCCACGTTGAAGAGGTGGAGCGACACTACCGAGTTCTCCTCGCCAGCCTTGGGGTACTTATACTGGAACAACTCGGGATAGGGAGTACCGGTGAGGTACTTCATAAACCCAAACTCCTTCACCCTACTCTCGTCACTTTTGAGGAAGGCGATTTTCGATCCATCGGGCGACCACTCAAAAGCATTGTCGATACCCCATTCCTCCTCATACACCCAGTCGGGCATACCGTTGATAATGTGGTTCCACTCGCCATCGGTAGTCAGCGGGTAGGTAAACTTTTGCTCCAAGTCATTGATGTAAAGATTATTGCCCTTCACATAAGCAACCTTGTCGCCCTTAGGCGAAAACTCCACCCAACGTACATCTCCGCTCTCATCAACAGCCACAACCTCCTCACTCTGGCGGTCATAGACCACATAGTGCGAGAAGTGGGAACGGCGATAGAGAGCCTTCGAGGAGAGTCGCACGAGGATTTTGCTCTCGTCGGGCGAGAAGGTGTAGTCGTGCACCTCGCCATCAAAGATATCGAGCCTGACCACAAGCTCCTTCTTACCACTCTCAGCATAGGAGCAACGATAGATTGCACCATTCTCACGCACGGTGTAGTGCTCTCCGTCGGCCATCGAACGCAGTCCGCTCACGCTTTTGGCGCTGAACTTACCATCGGCAATATCATCATAGGTAAAGCGTGGTTGGGCCGCTGCAATCTGCACAGCAACCAATCCAGCCAATATTGTGAGCAATCGTTTCATTCCTCTATCCTCTCTTCTACTCTTTTATATTAACGCCACAAAGGTATCTGTTATTTTAGGGGGCGTCAATACCTAAAAATAACCATTTTCACAGCCACAATCGGCCGTAACACTCACTATTTGCAAGCTTTAAGGCTCAAATCGAGGCTCTTAATCTGGTGAGTAAGAGCACCAACCGAGATGTAGTCCACGCCTGCCTCGGCATACTCCCTCATGGTTTCGAGGGTGATACCGCCCGACGACTCGGTGCTACACCTACCTGCCACCTTCTCCACAGCCTTGCGAGTCTGCTCGGGAGTGAAGTTGTCGAACATGATACGGTCTACACCACCTGCCTCAAACACAAGGTCGATATCCTCCAACGAACGCACCTCACACTCGATAGGAATATTCTTGCCCTTCTCGGCGAGATATTTTTTCACACTATTGATTGCGGGAACGATGCCGCCTGCAAAGTCGATGTGGTTATCTTTAAGGAGCACCATATCAAACAAACCGATGCGGTGGTTCTCACCGCCACCAATCTTCACTGCCATCTTATCCAATACCCTCATACCGGGAGTGGTCTTGCGAGTATCGAGCACCTTGCAGTTTGTACCCTCCAAGGCCTTTGCGTAGACAGCAGTCTGGGTAGCCACGCCACTCATACGCTGCATGATGTTGAGCACAATGCGCTCAGCCTGCAAGAGGGTCTGGATGCGTCCCTCCACATAGAAGGCAACATCGCCAACCTTCACTCTCTCGCCATCGGCCACACGGAGGTCAATCTCGATGCTCTCATCCAACCTGCGGAACACAGCCACAGCCACCTCAATACCGGCAATAATACCGTCCTGCTTAACCAACAGTTTCATCTTGCCACGAGCGTCGGCGGGAATGGTCGAAAGCGAGGTGTGATCACCATCACCAATATCTTCTTTGATTGCAAGCTCAATTAGCTCTTCAACAAAAGGAATGTACTCTGTTTTCATATCTCTATTTTTATATTTTGAAATGTGCACAATTAGCTCACAAATATACAAATAAAATTTGTATACCCGGCGAAAGAGTGGGAAAATGGGTTGTTTTTCAGAGTGCAAAACACTAAATTTGCCACACCAAAACAACAAATAACCTAAACATTGTGTTACACCCGATTTTAGGCGTTAGCATAATCAGCTCCATCACCTCTTCCGGCAAAGTGGTGAAAAACATCAAAGGCTTTGTTCCAAAATACAATTCACAAGGGCAACCTAAGTACTATGCCGGTAGAAAGGGATTTCTGTTTGAAGTCGACATCGACGGCAAACAGCACGCTCTGAAATGCTATACGCAACCACAAAAACGCGGAGAGGCCATCTGCAACTACATTTTGCAGCTCTCAACAGACCGCCTACCAACCCCAACATTTTACAATCAAGAGCTACTCATCCCCACTCTCATGGGTGTTGAGTCGATTGACGTTAGCACCTACCCTTGGATTGAGGGTAAGACGCTCGATTTCGAAATTAAGCGCAGTGTGTACAACGACAATCGCGAATCCCTTTTGCGTCTGGCTGAGGAATTTAGGCAACTCGCGCTCGACATTCTCAACTCCCCGTGGCGACACGGCGACATCAAGCCCGAAAACATCATCGTAAGGCCCAATGGCAAGTTGTGCCTTGTAGACGTCGACGCCCTGTGGGCGCCCTCCCTTCCCCCATGCAACGAGGTGGGCACGCCAACATTCACCCACCCGCTCCGCGGGACAAATCGAGATGAGCACATCGACGACTACTCCATTGCCCTTGTGCTTGCCAATCTCCACGCACTTGTCCACAATCCTGCGCCGGAGGTCATCAAGAAAGGACTACTGTTCACCGCCGAGGAAGCTCTCGGTGGGCACCCGCTATTCCTGGATGCGGTCTCTGCGATTGCCTCCAACAGCGCCCTGGCAACCCTATGCGAGGCACTTTCCAACAAAGATTCCTACAAAATTCCAAACCTCATAAAACTACTCTGCGATGTATAATGCACACATTACCCAACAGTACAAAGGTGCAATTATGCTCCTTATAGACCAATCGGGCTCGATGGACGAAGAATATCTGTTCAACGGACAAAAAACCACCAAAGCCCGCGCTGTTGCAACCATAGCGAACACCCTCATTGAGGAAATCATCAACCGCTCACAACGCAGGCGCGGCGTGGGCGACTACTTCGATATTGCCGTCATCGGCTATGGTGGCGACGAGGCAAAGTCACTCTTCGGAAAGCGTTTCCGACGCATCACGGATGTGGACTCGATGTATGTGCCGATAGATAACCGACACGTAGTGCGCCAATTACCCAACGGTGAGTGTCTAAACTTTTTCTTCGAGCTAAGGCAGTGGGTAACGCCGGTGTCCAAAGGCCGCACGCCCATGGGTGCCGCTCTTCGTATGGCTCGCACAATGAGCGCCGCGTGGTGTCGCAACAACCCACACAGTTTCCCGCCCATAGTCATCAACATATCCGATGGCGAGGCCACCGATGCCGCCTACGACGAGCTTATCCGTCTATCCAACAAACTCAAAGAGGTTGCAACCGAGGATGGTAACCTACTGTTTTTCAACCTCCATATCACCGCCAATACCGATCAGGCGTCGGTGCTCAAATGGCCGACAATCAACGAGCCCCTACCCTATCTCCGACACTCCAAGTTACTCTACGATATGGCAAGCGTCCTACCGCCTCTTTATGCCAACACCATCGCCTCGCTCAAAGGCCATTTCACACCACAAGAGTACAAGGCGGTGTGTTACAACGCCTCCTGCGACGAGCTTCTGGGAGACATACAAATAGGCTCGGCAAGTATCAGTCAGATAATCTAATGGCATGAAAGCGACGATAAGTTCACTGCTCGATTCGCTCGTGATGTACACCTCCCTATGGCAGGGCGAGCTGTCGGGAATAATAGTACCAACGCCCCACCGTGGCAAGCCCCAATTTTGGCCCACGGAGCTGGGTGTTGTGGTTGAAGCCACACAACGTGGAAGAGATGTGTGGATCACGCTCTTGCCCGATATTTTTGCCTACCAATGCGAGGAAATTGCTCTGCGCATACCGCAAACACACACATTTGAGCCGCTCACTCCAGCGCAGCTCTTTCCCAATGCAATGCAGGTATACGAGTCAGACGGACGCACACATAGTTGCTGCGTGATGATTCAAGATCGCTTCCTGCCCATTGACGACTTCATCCGCCGAAACATCTCCAATCGCAAACGACAATTCCTGCGTAATGCCCTACACAGCGTTGCGCTCAACATCAATAGCTTCTGTGACGGCCACCTGAAACACGGAGCCATATCATCGTCCAACGTAGGTTTTGACAACAATGGAGCACTTCGCATTGCCGACTATCCGATTGGTGCGCTTAAAGCGGAACGCAACGACCTCAAAGCACTGACGCAGTGCGCCATACACTTATTCATTGCCGCGTGTAGCAAAGAAGTCCACGCCCTATTTACGAGCGATCAACTCCGCCATATACCATTCGAGAAACGGGTGGAATATATCGTCTCCGCAGCCCAACACCACGGAGTAGATAGTTTGGCCACAGCGGCTTTGCTGTGCGTTGGCACCCACGATGTGGAGAGCTACCGCTCGACCATCAAGG
This sequence comes from Tidjanibacter sp., assembly GCA_017547065.1. Lineage (GTDB taxonomy): Bacteria > Bacteroidota > Bacteroidia > Bacteroidales > Rikenellaceae > Tidjanibacter. The sequence continues at coordinate 266 of JAFYRC010000245.1, read as the reverse complement.
CTCTTGCAAGTGAACCATTCCGCCCACTGCCCCTACTCTACAATCTCCTGGCACAATATGCCAAGCTGCCCACTGACAACCCCACCATTGCCACCGAAGAGGAGGTTACTCCCAATCGCATCGACTTCAACACGTGCGACTTTGTTGCTCCGCCGAGCGACACCTACATCCGCTACCACAAGGGTGATTCGTGGGGCTATGCCAACTATTGTGGCAATATTATTAATATAGGTAAGCGCCTGATCTACGCCACCGACTTCTATGAG
>JAFYRC010000244.1 GCA_017547065.1 Tidjanibacter sp. | reverse complement strand
TGGATATATTAGATTTTTTAGGCTAACAAATCAAAACACAAATAGAGTTATGATACTGAAATTCAGAATGGTATGCGACGAGAACGAAAACTTCGTAAGGGACTACGAGGTTGACGCCGCAATGACACTGCTCGACCTCAACGACTTCATCTGCGAGGATTTGGACTACGACACCGACGGTATGACATCCTTTTTCCTCGCCGACGAGCGCTGGCGCAAGGTGCGCGAGTTTACGGTGATGGATATGGGTGGCGGTATGGATTCGGAGGAGGCTCCCCTGCCAATGGCCGACGTGAAACTCGGACAGATCATCCGCACCTTGGACGACCGCCTCATCTGGGTGTTCGACATCTTCGGCGACCGCGCCTATTTCCTTGAACTCCTTGAGCCAAAGATGGAGGAGGCTGGCATGGAGTACCCCAGGGTGCAGTTTGCCCACGGTGAGCCCGTAGACCAATACGACGCCGAGGCCTCTGCCGGCAGTGGAAGTAAATCCATCTTTGATGAGATGATGGACGAGTTTGGCGACTTCGGTGGCGACGATAGTTACGACGATGAGTACTAAACTGCCCACGCTCATAGTGGTCGTGGGGCCCACGGGCTCCGGTAAGACAGACCTTGCCGTGGAGCTGGCACGCAGGCTCGGTACGGAGATTATCTCCACCGACTCCCGCCAGTTCTACCGAGGTATGCCCATCGGTACTGCCCAGCCCGAGGAACACCACTTAGAGGCCGTACGACACCACTTTATTGCCGACCGTAGGCCCGAGGATGACCTAAGTTCCGGAGCCTATGAGCGAGAGGCGTTGGAGCGTTTGGAGGAGATTTTCCGCACCCACTCCACAGCCGTGGCTGTTGGTGGCTCGGGACTCTACATCGATGCCCTGTGCCGTGGATTTGACGACCTGCCCAGTGACACCGCCGAGGTGAGGGCCGAGTTGATGCAAAGGCTCGAGAATGAGGGACTTGACACCCTCGTAGAAGAGCTACGCACTAGGGACGAAGCCCACTGGGAGGTGGTCGACAGACACAATCCGGCGAGAGTCGTAAGGGCCTTGGAGGTGTGCATTACAACTGGTCGTCCCTACTCCGAGCAACGAACTGCACCACAGCACCAGCGCCCCTTCAATATCCTCAAAATAGCTCTCCAATGGCCCCGAGAGGAACTCTACGACCGCATTAATCGGAGGGTTGACCTGATGATGGCTGCGGGCTTGGAGGAGGAGGCTCGTAAGCTCTACCCCCTGCGACACCTGAACGCCCTACAAACCGTGGGCTACAAGGAACTTTTCGAGTGGTTTGACGGCAATATCAGCCGTGAGGAGGCCGTGGAGCTTATCAAACGCAACTCCCGCCGCTATGCCAAGCGCCAAATGACCTGGTTCCGCAGGGACAACACAATCCACTGGATTGAGCGTTGCGACGTGGAGCAGGCGTGGAGCATTATATTGGAAAATCTAACTCTAAACGAGTAGAATCGCATGCGCAAAAATAAATCAGGAGGTGACAAACACTGTCGCCTCCTGATTTTTGTTAATTGGTAGACACTCTATTTGTGTGGTACGATCTTCACCTGGAGCCTCTTGTCTGCGCCACACCACATATTCTCAACCGTCAAATCAAGGCTCTCGCCCGACATGGTCATATTGTGAGCAGCAAAAGGCGACAAGGTTACTGCTCGACTATCACCCGCATTGAGCACAAAAGATAAGGAAGAATTATTCACGATCCTTACAAGTTTTGCTCCATTAGGCTTGGTCAAAATCTCCTCTGCCGTAACACAAGCATCAAAGAGAGCCTTCAACAGCAACTCCTCTCCTGCCATTGTACCAAACGAATAGGCTATCGTGCGACGCGCTGCAAGAGCCTCGCGTACACTCTCTTCGCTACACTCCTTGGCCAAAATCATTGTCATATTGCGAAGCTGTCCGCCGTGGTAGAAGTCGGCCGTAGTGTTGTGGATATCGG
>JAFYRC010000243.1 GCA_017547065.1 Tidjanibacter sp. | reverse complement strand
TTTCTGCTCTTTCTGCCCTTTTACAGACCTCACCCGCCTTCGGCACCCTCTCCTAACTTAGGAGAGGGAGTGCACGGGGCAGCCGAGCGCAATTACGACCACCCCTCCCGACCACCCCTTTCGTAGGGGAGGTGTAATTTAGGAGAGGAGAAATCATTCTCCCCTAAGTTAGGGGAGATGGTGCGCAGCACCAGAGAGGTCTGTTAATTTTCCATTTTCCATTTTCCATTATCTCCAATTTGCCGTGAAGGAGGTCTTGTGTTCAAGCCTTGTACCTTTGGTGGTCTGTGCCCACCACTCCTCAAACTCGCATCTCATGCTCTCCAGTCGCTCCGGATAGAGCGCGGAAAGGTCGTGCTCTTCTTGTGGGTCGTTGAAAAGGTTGAACAGATAGTATGTTCCGTCCTTTCGTCCCACCATCTTCCAATTTCCATCCGTCATAGCCATCCATCCCGTGTAGCCATAGAAGAGCTTGCGCTTGGGCATGGGGGTGCTGTTTTGTAGCGTCGGCAGGGCCGATGTACCGTCGATTGTACGACTGTTTTACACACCGCAAAACTCCAAAATGGTGGGCATTATATCCATTGTCAAAATGGGCTCCGGACAGATGCGGTGGCCCCAACCTTCGGGGTAGTGGAATATGGCAGGCACGCGTAGACCGCCTTCAAAGAGGGTGCCCTTGGCACCACGAAGATAGCCACTCGTGGAGGGGTATTTCTCAGCTGCGGTGGATGCTCCTCCGTTGTCGGATGTGAATATTATCAGTGTGTTATGCTCAATTCCTGCCTCGCACAAGGCGTTCCATACTTGCTCTACACCCTCGTCCATGGCTTGTACCATATCTTGGTAGATGCGCTGGTATTCGGCAGGGTCCATGTGCTTATCGTGACGGTAGGGACACTTCTCTGCTGTGCGCAATGGCGGGTCGTTGGGTCCCTGCATCGGAACGTGCACAGCGTTGTGCGACACGAAGAGGAAAAATGGCTTTTGTTGCTCCACCGACTCGCGAATAAACTCCACCGAGTAGCGGTTGATAAGGTGGGTTACATAGCCCGGTTCATCTTTGAGTTCCTTGCCATCCCACCAATCGATGCGGTGCTGGGTGTTGTAGTGGGAGTGGAAGTCGATGTTGCCCATAACATAGCCGTGCCACTCGTCAAAACCGTGGTTTAGGGGGTTGAATCGGAGGTCCTGTCCCAAGTGCCACTTGCCCACTATGCCGGTGTGATAACCAGCCTCTTGGAGTTGGGTGGCAAAGGAGGGAAATATCTCGGGGTCCAAGCCGTCCATCGGGTCGGTTTCGGAGTAGATGTGGTTGAGTCCGGCCCTTTGCTGGTAGCAACCGGTCATTATGGAGACCCTCGTGGGTGAACTTACGGGGGCATTGGTGTGGAAGTTGGTGCAGACAATGCCCTCCTCGGCAAGTCGGTCAATAGCGGGCGAGGGGATGCCGTTGCCACCATAGTAATTCACACCGCCATAACCCATATCGTCGGCCAGGATGAAGATTACGTTTGGCTGTTGGGGGTTGTTTTGTGCTGCTGCAATGCTCGGCAGGGCGAGTAGTGGCAATGCCAAAGACGAAAGCCTAAGAGGAGAGGTTTGATTCATAGTGTCGGTTTATTGTGTGGTTTCCACAAAGGCAAAAACTATGAGTGTAAATAGTTAATAACAATAGTTCATAAAGATAGGAGAATAGTCCATAAATGTTGATTTTTGGAAAAAATGTGAATTTACTAAGGTGATTTTCTCCAATTTTTTATTAATTTTGTTTTCTAGTGGAACCAATTTGAAACTTCCGTAGAGTTGGAAAGTTTCGGATGTTTTTGGACAGTTAGATAATGAGGATTGCAATTCAGGGATATGAGGGCTGTTTCCACCAGATTGTGGCCGAGGAGTACTTCGGTCGCGATGTGGAGATAGTGCCGTGTGACACGTTCCGTAGGGTGGCCGAGGCTGTCAAGAAGGGCGAGGCCGACTATGGCGTGATGGCAATCGAGAACTCCATTGCAGGAAGTATTATCGCCAACTACCAAATCCTCCAAGACGAAAATCTCCAAGTGGAGGGCGAGTACTACCTCCCCATTGAGCAAAACCTTATGGTGCTCCCGGGAGTTAAGTTGGAAGATATCAAGGAGGTGGAGTCGCACCCGATGGCTCTATTGCAGTGTGTGGAGTATCTCGACGAGCACCCCTGGAGGGCTATTGAGAGCGACGATACGGCCCTTAGCGCACGACACATAGCCGAGAAGGGCCTCCGCAATACGGCAGCCATTGCCTCCCGCAGGGCCGCCGAGCTGTTTGGGTTGGAGATTGTGGCACCCGCAATCAATACGGTCAAGAACAACTACACCCGTTTTATGATTCTCAAACGCTATGACCACTCCTTCCCACCCGATGCCGACAAGGCTTCGCTCTACTTCCGCACGCCCCACAAGCAGGGCGCACTGCTGAAAGCGCTGCTTACCCTCGAGGGAGTGAACCTCTCGAAGTTGCAGTCCTACCCCGTGCCGAGCCAGCCGTGGCACTACTCGTTCCACGTCGACATGGAGTTTGAGTGTATGGACGACTACATCTCCGCACTCAACCGCCTGCAAGGCGAAACCACCGAGCTACACGTCTACGGTGTCTACAAGAAAGCAATTAACCAATATATCTATAACGATGAGCACTAATAATCCTATCAACATTACCCTTTCGGAGCGTCTGGAAGGTGTAGAAGAGTACTATTTTTCACGCAAGTTGCGCGAGATTGCAGAACTGCGCAAGGCAGGCCGTCCCATCATTAGCCTTGGTATCGGTTCGCCCGACCAGCCCCCTCACCCCGACGTGGTGGAGGCTCTCTATGAGTGTGCAAAACGTCCCGAGGTGCACGTGTATCAGCCCTACAAAGGCGCCGAGTGCCTGCGTAGCGCATTTGCTGTGTGGTATGAGAAATACTATGGCGTGAAGCTCGACATCAACGCTGAGGTACTTCCCCTGATCGGTTCGAAGGAGGGTCTTATGCACCTCTGTATGACCTTTGTGCGTAGTGGTGAGCAGGTGCTCATTCCCAACCCCGGCTATCCCACCTACCGTTCGGCCGTTACCCTTTCGGGTGGCGAGCCCTTGGCATATACCCTCTCGCCCGAGAAGGGTTGGTTGCCCGACTTCGACGAGATGGAGACTTGGGATTTGAGCCGTGTGAAGATGATGATTATGAACTATCCCCAGATGCCTACCGGCGCTCTCCCCACCGAGGAGATGTTCCACCGCGCTGTGGAGTTCGCAACCAAACACAACATCCTTCTTATCCACGACAACCCATACAGCTTCGTGCGTAACGACAAGCCTGTGAGCCTCCTTTCGATTCCCGGTGCAAGGGAGTGTGCAATGGAGATGAACTCGCTCTCGAAGAGCCACAACATGGCCGGCTGGCGTATCGGTGTGCTCTGCGGACGCAAGGAGTGGGTTGAGGCTGTGATGCGCTTCAAGAGCAACATGGACTCGGGTCAGTTCTTGCCCATGCAGGTGGCAGCAGTTGCCGCTTTGGAGCTGGACGATAAGTGGTATAGCGACCTCAATGCACTCTACCGTGGCAGGGAGGCAGTAGGTAAGGAGCTTCTCGATGCACTCGGTTGCGAGTATGAGCCCAAGCAGGCAGGCCTCTTCTTGTGGGCTAAGATGCCTGAGTGGTTTGAGGGCGATAGCTACGCATTCAGCGACTACCTCGTAGAGTTGTGCGATCTCTTCGTTACCCCCGGTGCTATCTTCGGCGAGGCAGGACGTAAGTATATCCGCATCACTCTTTGCACCCCCGAGGATGTACTCCGCGAGGCTACCGCACGAGTGAAAGCTAAATATGTAAAAAAATAACAAGTAGAAAACCCAACACCCCCCAACACATATTCAATGCAGCCAATTAATTCTCTCAAAGGCAAAAAGCCAATCATCATCGCCGGTCCTTGCAGCGCCGAGAGCCGCGAGCAACTTCTTGTAACTTGTGATGCCATCGTCAAGGGCGGAGGTGTCCACATCCTTCGTGCAGGTATCTGGAAGCCCCGCACGCGCCCCGACACCTTCGAGGGCGTTGGCGAAGTGGGCTTGGAGTGGCTTGCCGAGGCTGGCGAGAGGGCTTCGCTGCCCACCGCTACGGAGGTTGCATCGGCCAAACACGTTGAGGCTGCGGTGAAGAATGGCTTGGAGGTCGTGTGGCTCGGTGCTCGCACCACCACCAACCCCTTCCTTGTGCAGGAGATTGCCGAGGCTGTGGCTAAGACGGAACTTAATGTCCTCATCAAAAACCCGATGAACCCCGACATTGAACTCTGGGCAGGTGCTGTGGCGAGGATGGAGAAGTGTGGCGTGCCCCGTGAGCGCATCGGACTCATCCACCGTGGCTTTGCCACCTCCTCGTCGTGGAAGTTCCGCAACGAGCCTATGTGGCACTTGGTGTTGGATATGCAGCGCAAGTTCCCCGAGATGGTCATGCTGTGCGACCCCTCGCACTTGTGTGGTTGCCGCGAGTACCTCTTGGAGGTGTCGCAAACGGCCGCTAATATGAACTACGACGGCCTCATTATCGAGAGCCACATCTGCCCCTCGCAGGCGCTCAGCGACGCTGCCCAGCAGCTTACGCCCGATGCGTTGAAAGAGCTCTTGCAGAGTGTCGATTGGCGTGCCGAGCACAGCTCCGACGAGGAGTATGAGCGAGAACTCGCTATGTGTCGAGAGGAGATTGACCAGATTGACAACGAGCTTTTCGACCTTCTTGGCAGGCGTATGCAGGTGGCTGAGCGCATTGGTCACATCAAGAAGGAGAATGGCGTTGTGATTTTGCAGGGTGGACGTTGGAGTTCGATTGTTGAGCGCATTGTTGGTCGTGCTGCCGAGTTGGGTCTTAGTGAGGACTTCATTCGTACTGTGCTTTATGCAATTCATGCTGAAAGTATAGACCATCAAAATCGCATATAGCGGGCGAATTTTGCACCGTACTTCAATAGGTGGCTTCCTCATTTGCGACGAGCAAACTGCGGAGCCACCTTTTCGTTTGGCACAAAATTCTCCTCGCTCTATGCGATTTTACCGCTACTGAACGCTTGATATACGCACAACCCAATGAGGAAAGCGTCATTCTGACGCCGCCTTGCATTCTCCTCGCTCTATGCGATTTTACCGCTGCTGAGCGCTTGATATACGCACAACCCAATGGGGAAAGCGTCATTCTGACGCCGCCTTGCTCTATGCGATTTTTTGTCAACCGTCGGACAGACCCCTCCGCCCTTCGGGCACCTCCCCTAACTTAGTGGAGGAGTGGTCGAATGGATTGGGAGGAGTTGGAGTAGTCCACAATCAACCAAAACCCCACAACAA
>JAFYRC010000242.1 GCA_017547065.1 Tidjanibacter sp. | reverse complement strand
TCCTCATTTACCCAAATTTCTCGGCTGTTAGCCATTAGCCGTTCGTCGTTAGTCTTTTGACGTTAGCCGTTTGTCGTTCGACCCCAAACTAAGGTACCTCTACGGCGTTGAGGATGTCGGTGATGATGTCCTCGGTGGTGACGTTCTCAGCCTCCGCCTCATACGACAAGCCGATGCGGTGGCGCAACACGTCATGGCACATAGCCCTCACATCCTCGGGGATAACATATCCCCTGTGTTTGATAAAGGCGTAGGCCTTGGCGGCTTTGGCGAGTGCGATACTTGCACGGGGCGAAGCGCCGTAGGAAATCATAGGCGCCAATTTGCTCAGGCCATACTCCTGGGGCTCGCGGGTGGCGAAGATGATGTCCACGATATACTTCTCAATCTTCTCGTCCATATAGACGTCGCTCACCACGCTCCTGGCCCTGGTGATATCCTCGGGGGTTACCACCTTGTTAGGGGTGGGAAGGCCTGCGCCGGCAAGGTTGAGGCGCACGATATCCCTCTCCTCCTGCTTCTTGGGGTAGGAGATTTTGGCTTTGAGCATAAACCTATCCACTTGTGCCTCGGGCAGAGGATAGGTACCCTCCTGCTCGATGGGGTTCTGGGTGGCCAACACAAGGAACGGCTCGGGAAGACGGAAGGTCTCCTCGCCAATGGTCACCTGCTTCTCCTGCATAGCCTCCAAGAGCGCACTCTGCACCTTGGCGGGCGAACGGTTAATCTCATCGGCCAGCACGAAGTTGGCGAAGATTGGACCCTTCTTTACGGTGAACTCCTCGCTCTTCTGGGAGTAGATGAGGGTGCCCACAAGATCGGCGGGCAGCAGGTCGGGGGTAAACTGGATGCGGCTGAACTTAGCGTCTACTGCCTTTGCGAGGGTAGTAATTGCCAGGGTCTTTGCCAAACCGGGTACGCCCTCCAAGAGGATGTGACCACCCGTAAGCAGACCAATCAGCAGAGAATCAACCAAGTGCTTTTGGCCGACAATCACCTTGCCGACCTCCATACTCAACGAATCGACAAAAACGCTCTCTTTCTCGATGCGCTCGTTGAGTTCTTTGATGTTAACAAAATCGCTCATTGTGTTGTGTGTCTATTTTTGTTTTTTTGTTGTCGCTCTTTGTACGCCATACTAACGTAGATAAACACAAAAATAATACATTTTGGCGGAATAAAAAACAGAGGGACACATATAATATGTCCGAATTGAAAATTGAAAATTGAAAATGGAAAATTGTGGTGCGCTTTCAGCGCAGAGTTTTATCCTTCCACTTTCTTTGCAGGTGTCGTTTTTTGATAGGCAATGCAATACCCTTGCGTGAGTGTTGTTCGTTTTTGTGAAAAAATTTCTATATTTGTAGTGTTGAAAGGCTTAATGCCCGTAGACGAACATATTTGAAAGTGTTTTCGCAGTCCTAAAATGGAAATGTGGTAGTTTTCAAATGCGATAGGATAACGAACAGCACCTATTTCTTGTATATATGCTATTGGTATGTTCTATACCAATGTGTGGCTATATACAGGTGTGGGGCATTGTATCGTTTATTATCGCAGGGTTTTACCACAACCTCCATTTTGATAAACGGAATTCAACTCCACACTTTCTTTATTGTCATAACAGCGCAAACATTATAAATTTAATTTTAATACTTTACTGTTATGAAGAAACTATTTTTATTGGTTGCGATTATGGCAATAGTGTTGCCAACATCTACATCTGCTCAAAATCTAAAACCTGAGTTGCATCCCAAGAAAGGTGTGTATGGTTATTGGGGAGTAAAAAAGAATGGGAAAGAATCATTTGTCATTAAACCTCAGTTCGAGAAAGCATCTCAGTTTGCAGGAGGTCATGCCTTTGTTTGTAAAAATGGTGTTTGGTTCATCATTGATAGCGATGGGATGCCAGTATCAGACATAACATACACTAATGTTGAACTAAAAACGCTGAGGGAATATAAGCATCTTTATCGTGTTTGGCGGGGTAATAAATGCGGTGTTGTTGACTTGGAAACTTGCGAAGAGATGTTGATAGTGGAATATGACAATATTACATATTCTTTGCGCACAAACCAATATCGAATACATCTCAATGGACGCCAAGGCGTGGCAGATGTTAAGGGGGTTGTTATTATTCCAATAAAGTA
>JAFYRC010000241.1 GCA_017547065.1 Tidjanibacter sp. | reverse complement strand
CCGCTGCTACACAGCAGTTTAGCGATATGAGCATCGTCTACACCCCCATCCACGGCTGTGGCCACAAGTTGGTACCCGCATCATTGCGTAACTATGGTTTCAACAACATCCACTGTGTGGAGGAGCAGATGACCATCGACGGCAACTTCCCCACCGTTGAGTCGCCCAACCCCGAGGAGAGAACTACAATGCGTATGGCCATTGAGTTGGGCCGTAAGGTAGGCGCTGAGATCGTTATGGCTACCGACCCCGATAGCGACCGTATTGGTATTGCCGTACCCGACGAGGATGGCAACTATGTTCTCTTGAACGGTAACCAGACCTGCGTGCTGCTCACATACTACATGTGCCGCCGCTGGAAGGAGAACGGCATGTTGAACGGCAAACAGTATATCGTTAAGACTATCGTAACTAGCGAGATGATGGCTGACGTTGCCAACAGCTTCGGCGTAAAATACTTCGATTGCCTCACCGGCTTCAAGAACATCGCCAAGGTTATCCGTGCTGAGGAGGCCAAGGGCAACGTTTATATTGGTGGTGGTGAGGAGAGCTTCGGTTTCTTGGCCGGCTCATTCTTGCGTGACAAAGACGGCGTGTCGGCTTGCTCGTTGGCTGCCGAGGCAGCTGCTTGGGCAAAGAGCATCGGCACAACTCTCTACAAGCTCATCAAGGAGCTCTACGTAGAGTATGGATTCTACAAGGAGGGTCTTGTATCGGTTGTTCGCAAGGGCCAGGAGGGCGCTGCCGAGATCAAACAGATGATGGTTGACTTCCGTGCAAATCCTCCCAAGACCATCTGCGGTTCGCCCATCGTAACCATCAAGGACTACCAGTCGTCCGAGGCTTTGGATGTTGCCACCGGCACCACCACCCCTATGGATATCGACAAGAGTAACGTGTTGCAGTACCTCACTGCCGACGGCACCATTCTTTCGATTCGTCCTTCGGGTACCGAGCCCAAGATTAAGTTCTACTTTGGCGTGAAGGAGCCTCTGGCTTCGCTCGCAGACTACGACGCCGTTTCGGCTTCGCTCGACGCCAAGATTGAGCAGATGAAAAAGGAGCTTAATTTGGTCTAACGTCGAAAGTCTAACGTCTAACGACAATAAGAGGCGGTTGCAACCCTGCAGCCGCCTCTGTTATTTAATATAAATAGGTATGGAGCGACCTCCGCAGTTCCTCCATAAAGAAAGAAAAAGCATAGAACAAGATGAATGCAAGGCACACAAGAAAAGCCCCTCCGCAGTTTGCTTTTCGCAAATGAGGAGGGGCTTTATCGCTGTGCAACACAGCAGTCGCCAACTATATTTCTTTTATTCCCACTCGATGGTAGCCGACGGCTTGGGCGACATATCGTAGCACACACGGTTAACAGTGGGAACCTCATCGAGAATACGTTTGGTAATCTTGTCGAGAATTGCCCAGTCGATGTGCTCAATAGTAGCAGTCATTGCGTCGATGGTGTTCACCGCACGGATTATCACGGGCCAATCGTAGCTGCGAGCGTTGTTCCTCACACCCACCGACTTGAAGTCGGGCACCACGGTGAAGTACTGCCATACTTTCTTGTCAAGGCCGGCCTTTGCAAACTCCTCACGGAGGATTGCGTCGCTCTCCCTTACAGCCTCAAGCCTATCACGAGTGATAGCGCCCAAGCACCTTACGCCCAAACCGGGACCGGGGAATGGCTGACGGTATACCATCTCATAGGGCAGGCCGAGCTCTACGCCACAAGCCCTAACCTCATCTTTGAAGAGCTGTTTGAGGGGCTCAACGAGGCCGAACTGCATATCCTCAGGCAGACCACCTACGTTGTGGTGCGACTTCACCATCTTGGCAGTCTTTGTACCGCTCTCCACGATGTCGGGATAGATAGTACCCTGACCGAGGAAGTCGATACCGTCGAGTTTACGAGCCTCCTCCTCAAACACACGGATAAACTCACTACCGATAATTTTACGTTTCTGCTCGGGGTCCTCCACGCCCTCCAGTTTCGAGAGGAAGCGGTCGGTGGCATCCACATAGACAAGGTTGGCGCAAAGTTGTTTACCAAATACCTCCACAACAGCCTCACTCTCGCCTTTACGCATCAGGCCGTGGTTAACGTGTACACACACGAGGTTGTCGCCAATGGCCTTCAACAGCAGAGCAGCAACCACCGACGAGTCCACGCCACCCGAGAGAGCCAACAACACCTTTTTGTCTCCCACCTGACGGCGGATAAGCTCCACCTGGTCGCTCACAAAGTTCTTCATATTCCAGTTGGGCTCGGCACCGCAAACGTCAAATACAAAGCTCTTTACAGCCTCCTTGATAGCCTCCTCGTCGTCGGCAAACTCTGCGAGTTTCACCTCGCAAAGGGCCTTGTCGTGACCTGCGGCAATCACGGGGAAACCTGCCTCGTAGATTTCGGGGAGAACGTCAATCTCCACACCGTCGATTACATTATTCTCACCACCGTTGATGATCACACCCTTCACATTGGGCAGCGCCTTCAACTCCTCGGCAGTGATATCGTGGGGATAAATCTCACTATATACACCCAGCGCACGGATGGCCCTGGCAACCACGGTATTGTGGTGGCTACCGAGGTCCAAAATTACAATCATATCCTGTTTCATAATCTATATGGTCTTAAAAATTACGTCTTTACGTTACTCGCCACGAGTGTAGTTGGGAGCCTCCTTGGTGATGGTCACATCGTGGGGGTGGTTCTCCACCACAGCCGCCGAGGTAATCTTCACAAACTTGGCATCGTGGAGTGCCTCAATATCCTTAGCACCGCAGTAGCCCATACCCGAGCGCAGACCACCAATGAGCTGGTAGATAGTTTCGCTCAAAGTACCCTTATAAGGAACCCTTGCTACAATACCCTCGGGCACAAACTTGTTGGAGTCGCACTTCTCGCTCTGGAAGTAACGGTCCTTCGAGCCTGCCTGCATAGCCTCAATGGAGCCCATACCACGGTAGGACTTAAACTTACGGCCATTGTAGATAATGGTTTCACCGGGCGACTCCTCCACGCCTGCCAGCATCGAGCCCATCATCACGCTGTCACCACCGGCAGCAATAGCTTTCACAACATCACCCGAGTAGCGCAAACCACCGTCGGCAATCACGGGCACACCATATTTGTGAGCCACCTGGGCAGCATTGAAAATAGCGCTCAACTGGGGTACACCCACGCCAGCGACGATACGGGTGGTACAAATCGAGCCGGGGCCAATACCCACCTTGATACCGTCGGCACCAGCCTGAATGAGGAATTCGGCAGCCTCGGCAGTGGCGATATTACCAACCACAACATCAATCTGGGGGAATGCCTCCTTAACAGCCTTCAAGGTGCGAGTTACATTGGCCGAGTGACCGTGGGCAGTGTCGATAACCACTGCATCCACACCAGCCTCCACCAAGGCCTCTACCCTCTGCAAGGTGTCGGAAGTAACGCCCACACCAGCAGCAACTCTCAACCTACCCTTGTCGTCCTTACAAGCATTAGGGTAATCCTGAATCTTGGTAATATCACGATAGGTGATCAAGCCCACCAAATGCATATTCTCGTCAACCACGGGGAGTTTCTCAATTTTGTTTTTGAGCAAAATCTTCGAAGCCTCCGACAAGTCGGGGTTCTTGGTAGTAACAAGCCTATCGCAAGTCATCACGTCCGCAATGGGAAGTGTCATATCTGTCTGGAAACGGAGGTCACGGTTTGTAACAATACCGATGAGTTTGTTCTCCGCATCCACCACGGGAATACCGCCGATGTGATTCTCCTTCATCAACTGCAAAGCGTCACCAACGGTTGCCTCCTTCGAGATGGTCACGGGATCATAAATCATACCACTCTCGGCCCTCTTCACTTTCCTCACCTGTGCAGCCTGCGCAGCGATGGACATATTTTTGTGAATCACACCGATACCGCCCTCACGAGCGATAGCGATTGCCATTTCAGCCTCGGTTACGGTATCCATAGCAGCCGATACCACGGGGATGTTGATGCGAATGTTGCGCGAAAAACGGCTACCGAGCGACACCATATTGGGAGTGACTTCCGAGTAGGCAGGGATGAGCAACACGTCATCAAAGGTTACACCCTCCTGAACGATTTTTTCTTCAATAAACGACATAGTAGTATGTATTAAAAATTCTTCAATTTCTCGTCAATAATGATGGTCTTCGAGCGGTCGGCACCAACGGAGATAACGCCCACTTTCACTCCGGTAACCTCCTCAATCTTCCTCACATAGGCCTGAGCTGCGGCGGGAAGTTCCTCAAACGAGGTGCACGACGAAATATCCTCCTGCCAGCCCTCCAACTCAATCAGCACGGGTTTGCAACGAGCAAGTTTAGCAATGGTTGCGGGAGGATTCTCAATCACCTCGCCATCAACCTCATAGCCCACACAAATCGACACCTTATCCAAGCCCGAAAGCACATCAAACAACATCAGTGCCCACGAGTCGATACCTGCCAATTTGCTCACATAGCGAGCCACCACTGCGTCGAACCAACCCACCCTGCGGGGACGGCCGGTAACGGTGCCATACTCGTGGCCCCTCTCACGGATATCAGTAGCCCTCTGATCGAAGAGCTCGGTGGGGAATGGACCCTCGCCTACCCTTGTGCAGTATGCCTTGGCAACACCCAACACATTGTCGATCCACTTGGGCGATACGCCTGCACCAACAGGAACGCTTGCCGACGAAGGAGTCGAAGAGGTAACATAAGGATAGGTACCGTGGTCAATACAGAGCATCATACCCTGAGCACCCTCAAAGAGCACCTTTTTGTCGCTCTCCAAAGCCTTATTAATCAAGGCCGAAGTGTCGCAAATCATGTGGCCAATTTTCTTCGCAAGCTCCATATACTGTGCATACACAGCCTCAAACTCGAAGGTAGGAAGGCCCAACATACCAAGTTCCATATTCTTGATTGTCAGAGCCTCACGCAACCTCTCGGCGAAATACTCTGGCTCCAAGAGGTCACCCATACGAATGCCAACCCTGCTATACTTATCCGAGTAAGCGGGACCGATACCCTTCTTTGTTGTACCAATCTGCGAGCCACCCTTCAGAGCCTCATAGGCGCCATCGAGGGCCGAGTGGTAGGGCATAACCACAGCCGCGCGGTCGGAAATGTAGAGTTGATAATCAGTGATACCCTGTGCGTGGAGTTTCTCCAACTCGGCCACCACCGACTCGGGGTTGATGACCATACCATTACCCATCACATTGATGGTGTTGGGATTGAAAATACCGGATGGAATACTCTGCAACGAATATTTGTGTCCGTCGAACACCACGGTGTGGCCCGCATTGTTG
>JAFYRC010000240.1 GCA_017547065.1 Tidjanibacter sp. | reverse complement strand
TTCATTCCTCCGTCGATCATTGCACGGTGGGCTATCACGGAGGTAAACCTCTCGTCGTGCAACACAACCTGTTTTGTGGGGTATTTCGCCCTCAGGCGCTCCACGAAAGGCTCAATGGCCACCCACGATTGGCTGGGTGCGCCGTTCATCTGCGTGGGCTTACCAACCACAATAATATCAACCTCATTTTGGGCAAAATATTGTGCCAACCACGTTTCGAGTGTTGCGGTGGGCACGGTTTCGAGCCCGCCTGCGATAATACGCAAGGGGTCGCTCACGGCCAAGCCTGTGCGTTTGAGGCCATAGTCTATTGCCAAAATTCGTCCCATAGTGCAAAGATAGTGATAAGTATTGAAAATGGAGAGCGGGGGGAGAAAATTTTGTCGTAAAATGCGGGTATGGTTATTGCAGTGCGTGGGGGTATGAAAGAGAGAACTTTTTGCATAATCAAGCCCGATGCTGTGCTTGACCGACTGGTAGGAAAGATTATTGACGCCCTTTTGGAGGGTGGATTGGACATTGTGCAGATGCGCCTTGTGTGGCTAGATAGGGGTGCCGCCGAACGATTTTATGAGGCGCACCGTGGTAAACCATTTTGGGAAGATTTGATGGCGCTGATGACCTCGGGGCCCATCATTGCGATTGTGCTCGAAGGTGAGGATGCAGTGGCCAGACTGCGCAGGCTTGCAGGGGCGACCAACCCTCGTGAGGCTGCGAGGGGGACGTTGCGCCGAAGGTTTGGCACGTCCACCACTCGCAATGCTGTTCACGCGGCCGATTCGCTCGGTAGTGCTGCCGTGGAGGCGTCGCAGTTTTTCTGCTAAAATAGCTTATTTATAGGGTTTTACTCGCCTAGTTGCCGGCCAAGGCGTTTAGGCGGGCAATCTCCTCGGGCCAGAGGCTCTCGTCGATGGTTTCAAGCACAAGGGGCATATTATCGAAGCGGGGGTCGCGAGCGATAAACTCGAAGCACTCCCAGCCGATTTGCCCGTGGCCCAAGCGCTCGTGGCGGTCGATGTGGCTACCCAGTGGACGCATTGCCTCGTTGAGGTGGACACCTCGCAGGTAGTCGAGCGAGATAATGCTGTCGATCTGTGCAAAGGTCTTCTCGCAAGCCTCGGTGGATGAGAGGTTATAGCCGGCAGCAAAGGCGTGGCAGGTGTCGATACAGTATCCAACCCTCGATTTGTCCTCCACTCGGTCGATGATGTGGGCGATGTGGGCAAAGTCGAAGCCGACGTTGGTGCCCTGACCTGCGGTGTTCTCAATCACGGCCGTAACGCCTTGGGTTTTGTCGAGGGCGATGTTGATGCTCTCGGCCACTCGGTCGAGGCACTCGTCCAGAGAGATGCGTCCCAGGTGGCTGCCGGGGTGGAAGTTGAGGCGGTCGAGGCCCAACTGCTGACAGCGGTGCATCTCCTCCACAAATGAGCCACGCGATTTGAGGAGACCCTCCTCGTCGGGGTGTCCGAGGTTGATGAGGTAGGAGTCGTGGGGGAGTATCTGGAATGGTTTGAATCCGAGTCGCTCGCACTCCAAACGGAAGGCCTCAATATCTCGCTCCGATAGCGTGGGGGCAAACCAATGGCGCTGGTTTTTGGTGAATAGAGCAAAAGCAGTTGCGCCTATGGCGTGGGCATTAATGGGGGCGTTCTGAACTCCACCCGATGCGCTGACGTGTGCTCCAAAATATTTCATGGTGTTATAATCTTTTTCTTGTTATTGTTTGTTGTTTACAACAAATGTAAGAAAATTTCGCGTAAATCGTTATCTTTGTGCAATCATATATTTTTATGCAGATATAGGAGAGCCTTATGATGATGAATTTGGTGCGCAAAATAGTGTTGGCAGTGGTGCTGGTGGTGGCCTTTGTGGAGGGCGCCAGCGCTCAGTTTACCATCCAGCGACGTCAGCCCGAACAGCGCGAGGAGGTTAAGAGTGACCCCTACAAGGCTTTCGGTGGTTTTGTGGACACCAAACTCCAGAATGACTACTACGACCACGCCGCTTGGCTGGCCGAGCGTAGGCGCATACGCAAGGAGCGCAATACCCTCGAGGTGCAGGCAATGTTCCAGACCTCGGCCCTTCAGTTTGAGAACTGGACGGCGGGTGGTAACAATACCTTCTCGGGCCTGGCAACCTTCTACCTGCGCCACCAATACAAGCAGAATAGGTTTTCCAGCGACCTTACAGTCAATGCCCGTTATGGTATGAACTACATCGACAATGCCCCCTTCAAGAACGTCGATGAGTTGAAAATTAAGGAACTTCTTTCGTGGGATATTCGCAACAGTTGGTCCTACTCGGTAACTATCAACTTCCGCACCCAATTTACCGACGGCAGGGTGTCGCGTACGGATAATACCCTCAAATCGGCATTTATGTCGCCCGGTTACTTCGATGTGTCGGGAGGTTTCACCTATGCCCCCAAGGGTGCCCCTTACAAAATCACCCTCTCGCCCATTGCCGGTAACATGGTGTCGATGTTGGACGAAAGGCTCTATGAGCAGGGCCTCAATGGTGTGCCTGCGGGCGAAAAGATCTATAGTATGATTGGCCCCTCGGTCAACATATCCTACGATAAGTATTTCTTCAAGAAGAAGGTGCGCTATCGCAGTACGCTATATGGTTTTACGAACATCGTGACTCCGCCCACTGGACGCTGGGACAACACGGTGGATGTTAACCTCTCGAAGTACCTGAGCATACAGCTCTATGGCGTTATCTACTACCTCCACTCGGCAAGCCCCAAACCGCAGTATCAATACTCGGCAACCGTGGGCCTATCCTACAAGTTCAAGAATAAGTAGGCGAGCGAGGGTGGATGAAAATTCCTGCCGAGAGTCGGCACACAAATTGTCAAACAATCAGAAATGAGCACAAATAGTCGTAAATCAACCCTGTGGATACCCACTGTTGTTGCCTGCGCATTGGCGCTGGGCGTGTGGGCGGGCTTCAACATATCTCGCCTGGCGATGAGGGCAAAAGCTCCCGCTGCAACCGCCGCACCCATATCACGTGCGGCCTCCAAGATTGACCTCACACTTGGATTGGTGGAGAGGGTCTATGTGGATCCCATCAACAAAGACAGCATAGTGGAGGCCCTGATGCCTCGACTTATGGAGCAATTGGACCCTCACTCGACCTACATTTCGGCCAAGGATATGCAGGCCGTGAATGAGCCCTTGGAGGGTGAGTTCGACGGTATTGGCGTGGTTTTCAACATGGGCACCGACACGGTGGTTGTGTTGAACATTATTGCCGGAGGACCGAGCTACAAGGCCGGTGTGTTGCCTGGTGATCGCATTATCACCATCGATGGCGACACTGTGGCCGGACGTAAGATTGAGCAGAATAAGGTGGTCGAGAGGTTGCGTGGTAAGCGTGGCTCGGAGGTGACCATCGGCATCCAGCGCCAGAATGTGGAGGGTCTTGTGGATGTGACCATCACGAGGGATAAGATTCCGGTGAAGAGTATCGACGCGGCCTTTATGATACGCCCCAAGGTTGGTTATGTGAGGCTCACGAGCTTTGCTCGTACCACCCACACGGAGTTTGTGGAGGCAATCGAGAAGCTTAAAAAGGCAGGTATGGAGAGCCTTATTTTTGACCTTCGTGGTAATAGTGGCGGCTACCTCGACCAGGCTATTAGGATGACCAACGAGTTCCTTCCCAAGGGCCAACTTATGGTCTACACCGAGGACCGACTGGGTACGCAGCAAAAGGAGTACAGCACGGGTGGCGGTAGGCTTACCGACATTCCCTTGGTGGTGCTCATTGACGAGTATAGCGCATCGAGCAGCGAGATTGTGGCGGGTGCGTTGCAGGACAACGATAGGGGAACGATTGTGGGCCGCAGGTCGTTTGGCAAGGGCCTTGTTCAGAGCCAGATTCCCTTTACCGACGGCTCGGCCATTAGGCTCACCGTTGCCAAGTACTACACCCCCACGGGTCGCTCCATCCAAAAACCCTTCGTGCGTGGCGGCGAGGGCTACAACGAAGATATCTGGCACCGCTATGAGAGTGGTCAGTTCTTCTCGGCCGACAGCATCCACTTTGCCGACTCGCTCCGCTTTACAACACCCAAAGGTAAGACCGTCTATGGCGGCGGTGGTATTATGCCCGACGTGTTCGTACCGCTCGACACGCTCGATATGACCCCCTATTATTATGCCGTGACGGGTTTCAATATCCTCTACCGCTACACGCTCGACTATGCCGACAAGCACCGCAAGGCTATCAACAACATCCACACGGTGGCGCAGTTGGATGACTTCCTCAATAGGGACACAATGCTCCTCGACGATTTTGTGTGGTATGCGGCCGAGAAGGGTATCAAGCCCAACCGTAAGGAGATTGCCAAATCGAAGGTGCTCCTCGAAGCGATGCTCAGGGCCTACATTGCCCGCAATACGGAGTTGCAGGATAGCGGATACTTCTCGCAAATTTGGCCTGCGGATCCCACCCTTCTGAAAGCATTTGAGTTGCTCGAAGCCGAGGGGGCAAAATAGGAGAGTGGCAGAGGTGTCAATCAGGGGGAGGTGTCAAAATGGCACGAAAGTTGGTTTGGCACAAAGATTGCCCTTGGTTGGGTCAAACAACACACAGAAAAACACAAACAAATAAAAAACAGATAAGAAACAATGAACGTAAAACCACTTTCGGATAGGGTGTTGGTACTTCCCAGCCCCGCAGAGGAGAAGACCGCCGGCGGTCTGTTTATCCCCGACACAGCAAAAGAGAAACCCCTCACCGGTAAGGTTGTGGCAGTAGGTCCCGGCACCGCAGAGGTGAAGATGGAGGTTGCAGTTGGCGACACCGTAATCTATGGTAAATATGCCGGTACTGAGATTCACGTCGACGGCGTAGATTACCTCATTATGAAACAGTCAGACATTATGGCTGTGTTGGGATAATTCCCAATTCTCAATTCTCAATTTGAATAGGTTATGGGAAAAGAAATCAAATATACTGTAGAGGCTCGTGAGCTTCTCAAAGAGGGCGTGGATGCCCTCGCAAATGCAGTGAAGGTAACACTCGGCCCCAAAGGTCGCAATGTGATTATCGACAAGAAGTTTGGCGCACCCCACATCACCAAAGATGGCGTGAGCGTGGCTAAGGAGGTGGAGTTGGAGAACAACTTTGCCAACATGGGTGCACAGATTGTTAAGGAGGTTGCAAGCAAAACCAACGACGACGCAGGCGATGGTACCACCACCGCTACCGTGTTGGCGCAGGCAATCATCGGCGTGGGTATCAAGAACGTAACCGCAGGTGCTAATCCTATGGACCTCAAAAGGGGTATCGACAAGGCTGTGAGCGCAGTGGTGGAGAATATCAAGGGCCAAAGCCAGGTGGTTGGCGACAACCTCGAGAAGGTGGAGCAGGTGGCTACCATCTCGGCTAACAACGACAGCAGCATTGGTAAACTCATTGCTGAGGCTGTGGGTAAGGTTAAGAAAGAGGGCGTAATCACCGTGGAGGAGGCCAAAGGTACCGACACCCACGTTGAGGTTGTTGAGGGTATGCAGTTCGATAGGGGCTACATCTCGGCCTACTTCGTAACCGACACCGAGAAGATGGAGGCAACCCTGGAGCGTCCCTACGTTCTGCTGACCGACAAGAAAATCTCCACCATGAAGGAGTTGATGGGTGTTTTGGAGCCCGTGGCACAGAATGGTCGCTCGCTCTTGATTGTTGCCGAGGATGTAGATGGCGAGGCACTCAGCGCACTCGTTGTTAACAAACTCCGTGGCACCATCAAGATTGCTGCCGTTAAGGCTCCCGGCTTTGGCGATAGGCGCAAGGAGATGTTGGAGGATATCGCAACCCTCACCGGTGCAACCGTGATTACCGAGGACAAAGGCCTCCGTATGGATGCTGCGACCGTGGAGATGCTCGGTGTGGCCGACAAGGTTACTATTACTAAGGACAACACTACCATTGTGGACGGCGCAGGCTCGCAGGAGGCTATTGCTGCACGCGTGGGTCAGATTCGCACCCAGATGGAGAACGCCACCAGCGACTACGACCGTGAGAAGTTGCAGGAGAGGCTTGCCAAATTGGCAGGTGGTGTGGCAGTGCTCTACGTTGGTGCTGCTACCGAGGTGGAGATGAAGGAGAAGAAAGACCGCGTGGACGATGCACTGGCCGCTACCCGTGCTGCCATTGAGGAGGGTATCATCCCCGGTGGTGGCGTTGCCTACATCCGTGCAGCCGATGCCATTGCTAACTTGAAGGGCGACAACGACGACGAGACCACCGGTATTGCCATCGTACGTAGGGCCATCGAGGAGCCTCTGCGCCAAATCGTAGCCAACGCCGGCGGCGAGGGTTCGGTTGTGGTGAACAAGATTAGAGCTCACAGGAGTTCTGCTTATGGCTATAATGCACGTACCGACAAATACGAGAATATGTTTAAGGCCGGTATTATCGACCCCACCAAGGTTGCGAGGGTAGCGTTGGAGAACGCCGCATCGATTGCTTCGATGTTCCTCACCACCGAGTGTGTGCTGGCCGAGAAGAAGGAGGAGAACCCCGCACCCGCAGCAATGCCTGCTGGCGGTATGGGATACTAATCTCACCCTCCCAAGAGGTGTATGCATTGCAGGGCTGCCCACATCGGGTGGCCCTGTTTTGTTTTTGTAAACAAAAATACCTATATTTGTAAGGCGCTCATCGGCCTTTGTGGGTGTTGGGTGTGTGCTTTATCCTAAAAAAAAACAGCTCGACTATGAAACTTCCTCGCATCTCTCTACTCGGTAAAATTGTCATTGCAATCACCCTCGGTATGCTCTGTGGCCCTTGGTTTCCGGAGTGGCTCTCCCGTGTGTTTGCAACCTTCAATGGGCTCTTTGGTAACTTTCTCGGCTTTATTGTGCCGCTGTTGATATTGGGCCTTATTGTTCCCGGCATTGCCGATGTGGGTAAGGGGGCGGGTCGACTGCTGGCCATCACAGCCCTGCTGGCCTATGGTTTTACGCTACTTAGCGGATTCTTTGCGTGGGGTACCTGCGAGGCGGTCTACCCCTCACTACTCCGCGGTGTGAGTATTGCAGAGGTTGGCGAGTTGAGTGGCTCCTCAGCACCATATTTCACTGTGGATATGCCTCCCATTATGAGCGTTATGGGTGCGCTCGTTGCGGCCTTTGTTATAGGTCTTGGCCTTACAATAGTTGAGGGCACAACTCTCAAAAAAGCCTTCGACGATTTCAAGAACATCATTATCAAGACCATCGAGGGCGTTATCATTCCTCTGTTGCCACTCTATATCTTTGGCATATTCCTCTCGATATCCACCAATGGACAGGTAATGAGCGTGATGAGTGTGTTTGTGAAACTCATCGTGATTATCTTCGCCATGACCGCCATACTGCTTTTGTTGCAATTTTCCATTGCTGGTATCGTGGCCAAGCGTAACCCTCTCAAAATGCTCCGAATGATGTTGCCCGCCTACTTTACGGCTCTGGGTACATCGTCGAGTGCGGCAACCATTCCCGTAACCCTCAAACAGGCTGTCAAAAACAACGTGTCGCCCTCCATTGCAGGCTTTGTTGTCCCTCTGTGTGCAACCATTCACCTCTCGGGTAGTACGCTGAAAATTGTGTCGTGTTCGGTGGCGATAATGATGCTCACGGGTATTCCCATTGACCCCATGACGATGGTTGGATTTATCTTTATGCTTGGCATTACGATGGTTGCAGCCCCCGGTGTGCCGGGTGGTGCCATTATGGCCGCCGTGGGAATCTTGCAGAGTATCCTCGGATTTGACCAAACGGCCGTGGGTCTGATGATTGCGCTCTATATTGCCATGGACTCCTTCGGCACAGCCACCAACGTTACGGGCGACGGTGCCATTGCCGTAATCATCGACAAAATCTCGCAGAAGGGTGAGAAATAGGTCTGTATTGTCAGATAAATAAAAGAGGTGGCTCAATAGAGTCACCTCTTTTGTTTCTTGCGCCTTTAGTTGAGGTCCAGAAGGCCCTCGGGCAGGTCAAAGTGGACGGTGCGGCGGGTGGGAGAGTACTCCACAATGAAATCGTCCACAGCGGGAATGATTACCTCCCTGCCTG
>JAFYRC010000239.1 GCA_017547065.1 Tidjanibacter sp. | reverse complement strand
GGTATGACGCTGATTAACGTGGGCCTTATGGGTGAGAATATGTGCCTTGCGGCTCAGGAATTGGGCCTTGGTACGTGCATCATGGCGGGTCCCTCGGCCTTCTTGGTGAATAGCCCCAAGGCGAAACCCTACCTCGATAGGCTTGGATTTAGCGAGGGCTATAAACTGCGCTACGTCTTGGGCGTTGGCTACCCCGCCGAGAGCCCTGCTGCCAAACCCCGCAACCTCTCCAAAATCAAGTTTGTGGAGTAGGCCGTAGTGCTCCAAAAAACAAAAACCGTTGCAACCCATAAGTTGCAACGGTTTTTGTTTGCTGTGTGCCAGAATGACGTGGTTACCAGAGCTTTGCGGGGTACTCGCCCTGGCGGATAAGGCCCCTGATTTTGGCCTCTACGTCGGGTTTGTCCTCCTTGTAGGTTACACCAAACCACTGTGCGTCGCAGGTGAGAACCTTCATCTTGGCAGTACCCTCGTTGATGAGAGTGTTAACAGCCAGGGGAATGAAGAACTCGCTCTTGGGATTGGCCATAGTGGACTCCTGCGAGAGGAACTCCTTGAAGAGGCGGTTGCTGTGGTCGAAGTAGTCGGGAGTGAAACCGAACATATTCATCGATACAGTTGCGTCCTCGGCAATCTCAAACTGCTCACCGTTCTCCTCGTAGACAACTTTGCTCTCTGAGATGCGCTTGATACCGAGCCTCTCGGTCATGCCGGTGAGGTTACCCTCGGCGTCAACCACACACTCGCCCCTCGATACGCTACCGAAGTCGCTCAGAGTGTTGTAGAGCTTGTAGCCTACCATGCAATAGGTGCCCTTGCTATCCTCGGGCAGCGAGGTGAGGAAATTGGCCATGGTTTTGAATGCGTCGTACCCGTAGAAGTCGTCGGCGTTGATCACTGCGAAGGGAGTGTCGATAACCTCAGCACCCATCATCACGGCGTGGTTGGTGCCCCAGGGTTTCACACGACCCTCGGGTACGCTGAAACCTTCGGGGAGCTTGTCGAGTTCCTGGAATACGAAGTCAACTTTGATCTTACCACCGAAGCGCGACTCGGGGAATGCAGCCTTGAACGACTCTGCAAATGTCTGACGGATAACGAATACCACCTTGCCGAAGCCTGCGCGGGCTGCGTCGTAGATGGAGTAGTCGAGGATAGCCTCGCCGCAAGGACCTACGCCATCCATCTGTTTGAGCGAGCCGTAGCGCGAGGCCATACCGGCTGCCAAAACGAGAAGAGTTGGTTTTTTCATAGTGTAAATATTTGTTTTTTAATTGTTTGTTCTACAACGTAAACGGGGTTACCCTCGTTTTTAGTGTCGCAAAAGTACCCTTTATAATTCAAAAATCATAATATGAAGGGCTTTTTTGCCAAACTAAAATGTATCTTTGTAGATTGATAGGATAAAATGACTATTTGCGAGAAATTTTGAACATGGGAAGTGGAAATTTTAGATATTTTCTTCGCCACTTGAAGGTGCGCCATAGGATAAGTATGACCGATGCGGAGGGCCGCGAGGTGTGGTATTCCTACCAGACCATCTGGAAACTCATCGGCCGTGTGGCTCTGTGGGTAGCGGTGGTGTTTGTGGCCTCGCTGCTCATTGCGGCCTTCACCAAGGTGCTCGACATTGTGCCCGGCTATGAGGGTATCCGCTCGCGCGAAACGATGATTGAGAACATCATCAGGCTCGATTCGTTGGAGAGGGAGCTTGCCTATATGACCGTCTATACGGAGAATGTGGCACAGGTAATGGAGGGTAAAGGCCCCGTCATCCGCAATCTCAATCCCCAGGAGGAGGATCGCATTGTGGCCGAGAAAGAGGTGATTGCACCATCGGCCATTGACTCTCTGCTGCGTAGCCAGCTGGAAGGCAGCGGTCGCTATGGACTCAAAAAGAATAAGAACAAGGCCAAGAAGGTCAACATTTCCAACATGGAGATGCTCTCGCCCGTGAAGGCCATGGTGGTGGAGAAGTTTGCTCCTGCCGATGGTCGCTATGGTGTCACTCTCTCGGTTGCAGATATTCAGCAGGTGTGTGCCGTACAGGACGGTACGGTGGTGCTGTGTGTGTGGGAGCCCGAGGGCTACACCATCCAGATTCAGCACTCGTCCAACCTTTTGACCATCTACCGAGGTGTGGGCCAGGCTCACAAGCAGGTGGGCGACCGCGTGGAGGGAGGACAGGCCATTGGTGCTACTTGGAACGACCACCTCTCGGAGGGCGACAAGGCGACCATTGGACTTGAATTGTGGTACGACGGTAGGGCAGTGGACCCCGAGCAGTACCTCCTCTTTTAGTTTTGATAAGTAAGAACACCGATAGACAATAATATTTGCGCTATGAAACAACGATTGGCACTGCTTGGTTCGACCGGTAGCATTGGCCGACAGACATTGGACATTGTTCGCCACCGTCCGGAGGAGTTTGAGGTTACAACCCTCACAGCTGCTCGCTCGTGGGAGAGGCTTGTGGAACAGGCCAAGGAGTTTAAACCCGACAATGTGGTCATCGCCGACAAGAGCCTCTATGGACTTGTGAGCGACGCTTTGCGTGACGAGCCCGTGAAGGTCTATGCGGGCGACGAGGCACTCTCGCAGGTGGTAGCTTCGGGCGAGGTGGACACGGTGGTGAATGCATTGGTGGGCTATGCAGGTATGCTGCCTTCGCTCTCGGCCGTGAAGGCGGGCAAACGACTCGCGCTGGCCAACAAGGAGAGCCTTGTGGTTGCCGGCGAGCACATCATGCGTGAGGCTGCCGAGAGGAATGTACCAATTCTTCCTATCGACTCCGAACACTCGGCCATTTTTCAGTGCCTGCTGGGCGAGGTGTCGCCCGTCAGGAGGGTGATCATCACCGCCAGCGGTGGCCCCTTCCTGCGTACTCCCGCCGAGCAACTCGCTAATGTGACCGTGGAACAGGCCTTGGCTCACCCCAACTGGTCGATGGGTGCGAAGATTACGATTGATTCTTCCACGCTTGTGAATAAGGGCTTTGAGGTCATCGAGGCCAAGTGGCTCTTCGGATTGAAACCCGAGCAGATCGACGTACTTGTTCACCCCCAGTCGATTGTCCACTCGATGGTGGAGTTCGACGACGGAGCCATCAAGGCCCAACTGGGAGCCCCCGATATGCACCTGCCCATTCAGTTTGCTCTGCGCTTCCCATTGAGGGGCGAGTGTGGAGAGGGTAGATTTAGCTTTGCCGACAACCCAACGCTCACTTTCGAGAAGGTAGATGACGAGAGGTTTCCCATGCTTGGCACGGCTTATGAGTGCCTGCGTAGGGGCGGCAACAGCTGCTGCGTGATGAATGGCGCCAACGAGGTTGCTGTGGCATCTTTTTTGGCGGGTAGGATAAAATATATCGACATTGCCCACGTTATACAACAGACTCTCCAACGAGCCACGTTTGTTGCCACCCCCTCGGTGGACGACTACGCCCGCTCCAACGAGGAGTCGCGCAGGATTGCCGAGGAGATTGTCGGTGGCCTTGCGAGGTAAGATATAGAGAATAATAGAGAACAGACACAGAATGGATTTTGTAATCAAAATAACCCAATTCATATTGAGCTTCACCCTGCTGGTGCTGGTGCACGAGTTTGGTCACTTCTTTTTTGCCCGACTTTTTGGTGTGAGGGTGGAGCAGTTCCGCATCTTCTTTGGTAAGGCGTGGGTGAAATGGTACTGGGGCGAAACGGAGTTTGGTATTGGCTGGTTGCCCTTTGGTGGCTATGCCAAACTGTCGGGTATGGTGGACGAGAGCATGGACACCCAACAACTCGCTAGTGAGCCTAAGGAGTGGGAGTTCCGCAGTAAACCTGCATGGCAGAGGTTGCTGATGATGTTGGGCGGTGTGCTGATGAATGCGGTGTTGGCCTTTGCGATATATGTGGGCATCAGCCTGCGCTGGGGCGACACCTACATCTCCAATAGCGAAATGCCCTATGGCTATGTATTCAACGACTACGGCCACGAGATAGGCTTCCGTGATGGCGACAAGATTATCTCCATCGGCGGCGAGAAGGTGGAGGACTTCGCGAAGATTATCACCTCGCTGGCCATCGAGGAGGACAAAACTACCATCGTGGAGCGCAATGGCGAGCAGATTGCTGTTGAGGTACCCACCAAGTCGGTTATGGCCTTTGTGGAGCAGAGCGACTTTATTTCCCCCCGCGTACCCTTCGAGGTTGCGGGCATTGTGGAGGGTGGCGGTGCAGCCGCTGCGGGCCTACAAGTGGGCGACAGGTTTGTTGCCTTCGAGGGCGAGAGTGCAGAGTTTTTCGACCAGTATAGCCC
>JAFYRC010000238.1 GCA_017547065.1 Tidjanibacter sp. | reverse complement strand
GGTGGAGTCGACTCTTACCCTTGGAGCGTTTCATCTGCTTGGTGAACATCTCCACAAACTCGGGGGTGATATCCTCGAGGTAGATGTTGGCAATCACCTCCGACACAGCCTCGTCCTTCACCTTGTCGAGCTTAATCATCGAGTTAAGCTTAACCTCCAACTCGTCGGGCTTGTAGGTCTTGGGGCGCACAGAGCCCTTAATCAGGAGGCTTTCGTTCTCGAAGAGGAAGGGGCGGAATTGCTCATACTCCCTGCTGAAAAGCGTAAACTCGTGCTCACCCGAGTAGTCCTCCAACTTAAATCGCCCATAGGCCTTACCCTCGCGGGTGGTGAGGTTCGTAACCGAAGTGATCATACCTCCGATAAGAAAATCCTTACCATTCAGGTCTGCCAGGTTGGCAAACTGCGTGAGCTGCACCGAGCAGAGTTTTTTGACAATAACAGAGTACTCATCCAGCGGGTGGGACGAGAGGTACATACCCGTAACCTCCCTCTCCCTTGTGAGGGTTTCCAACTGTGTCCACTCGGTCACCACAGGCATTGCAGGACGTTGTACACTCACATCAACCGTGCCACCAAAGAGGCTCTGTTGCATATTGTTCTTGTCGTTCTGGAACATCGAGCCATACCTGACAATCTGCTCCAAGTAGTTGGGAGCTGTGGGGTCTTTGGGATCCACAGCAAAGAGTTTGCTACGGTGGAAACCGAGTATGGAATCGAGTGCACCGGCAAGTGCAAGGTTTTCGATATTTTTGCGGTTGACCGTTTGGAGGTTGATACGCTCCACAAGGTCGAAGATGTCTTTATACTCACCACCGCGCTCCCTTTCGGCCACGAGCTCTGCCACAGCAGCCTCGCCCACTCCCTTAATACCGGCCATACCGAAGCGGATGTTTCCCTCCTTGTCGGCCGAGAAGGTGTTGACACTCTTGTTCACATCGGGACCGAGCACCTTCAAGCGCATCTTGCGACACTCGTCCATGAAGTTGGCGAGCTTATCAAGGCTCGTGAGGTTACGGCTCAACAGCGCAGCCATAAACTCCGAGGGGTAGTGTGCTTTTAGGTAGGCAGTCTGGTAGGCCACGTAGGCATAGCAGGTTGCGTGCGATTTGTTGAACGCATAGGATGCAAACGCCTCCCACTCGCCCCAAATCTTCTCCAAGATGGCCTCGTCGTGTCCCTTGGCCTTGGCACCCTCGATAAACTGGGGTTTCAGCTTATCCAGTACAGCCTTCTGCTTCTTACCCATCGCCTTACGCAGGGTATCGGCCTGACCTCCCGTGAATCCACCCAGCAACTGCGAGAGCAACATCACCTGCTCCTGATAGACAGTAATGCCATAGGTGTCGTAGAGATACTTCTCCATCACGGAGATGTCGTATGTAATCTTCTCCCTACCGTGCTTACGGGCAATGAAGTTGGGGATCTTCTCCATTGGGCCGGGGCGGTAGAGTGCGTTCATTGCAATGAGGTCCTCAAAGCGGCTCGGGTGGAGCGCTCGGAGGTGCTTTTTCATACCGGGTGACTCAAACTGGAACACACCGGTGGTGTCGCCGTGCGAGAAGAGCTCATAGGTCTTCTTGTCGTCCAGCGGAATGGCGTCGATGTCGATCACCTTGCCCGTGGTACGCCTCACGTTCTCCAATGCATCCTTAATAATAGAGAGGGTTTTCAGACCCAGGAAGTCCATCTTGATAAGGCCCACGCTCTCCACAAACTTACCCTCAAACTGCACCACGTTAAGGTCGGCATCCTTGGCCGTAGCGATGGGAGCATACTTTTCGAGGTCGTCCTTACCGATAATCACACCGCAGGCGTGCACACCCGTTTGGCGCACCGAGCCTTCGAGCTTCTCCGCATACTTAAGGGTGTTCTGCACCAGGGGGTCGGAACTCTGTCGCTGGGCAGCAAACTCGGGCTGGCTTTCGTAGAGCCAGTCGAAGGGGCTCTGGCCCTTCTTATTCTCAATCTTATCGGGAATTAGTTTGGTGAGTCGGTCACTCTCGGGGAGGGGTAATTTTTGCACCCTGGCCACATCCTTAATAGCCATTTTGGGCGCCATGGTACCGAAGGTAACAATCTGCGCAACCCTCTTACGGCCATACTTCTCGACCACATAGTTGAGCACATCGGCCCTACCGTCCTCATCGAAGTCCACATCCACATCAGGCATGGAGATACGGTCGGGGTTGAGGAATCGCTCAAACAGAAGGTCATATTTAATTGGGTCGATGTTTGTAATCTTCAAGCAGTAGGCAACCACCGAACCGGCAGCCGAGCCACGGCCAGGACCTACCGACACACCCAACTCACGCGCAGCACGGATGTAGTCCCACACAATGAGGAAGTAGCCGGGGAAACCCATGTTCTCAATCACCGACAACTCGTAGTCGATACGTTTTCTAATCTCTTCGCTGAGATCCTTACCATACCTCACGTGGGCACCCTCATATACAAGGTGGGTGAGGTATTGGAACTGCTTGGCCACAGTGAGCCTCTCGTGCACCTCGGGGTGACTCTCGGCATAGGCATAGATACTCTCGACAGCCTCAATAGTAGCCTTCTCATCCTCATCGGTGGTCTTTTTCAAGACACTCTCCTTCACCTTCTGCTCGTCGATTTGGAGCGCCTCGGGCACATCGAAGTTGGGCATCAGAGGACCACGGTCGAGTTTGTAGCACTCCACTTTGGCGGCAATCTCCACGGTGGTTTCGAGCGCCTCGGGATAGTCGGCAAAGAGGGCAGCCATCTCGTCGGGACTCTTGAAATACTCCTCGCCCGTATAACGCATACGGGTGGGGTCGTCAATATCCTTACCGGTGTTAAGGCAGATGAGGTGGTCGTGGGCCATAGCGTCGTCGGCATCGGTGAAGTGCACATCGTTGGTGCAGATGTACTTCACGCCGTGCTTCTTGGCCAGCTCCACAAGCTTACCATTCACCCTATTCTGGGCCTCAATCACGTCGTGTGGACGAGTGGGGTCCTTGGGATCGTGGCGCTGGAGCTCGATGTAGTAGTCCTCACCGAAGACACCCTTATACCACTCAATCATCCTCTCCGCCTCGGCCACGTCGTCACGCAACAGCGCCTTGGGCACCTCGCCCGCGATACAAGCCGAACAGCAGATGATACCCTCGTGCAACTCCTCCAACAAAGCGTGGTCAATACGGGGTTTGCCATAGTAGGCACCCTCGGTGAAGCCAAGCGACACAAGTTTTATGAGATTGTGGTATCCTTTTTCGTTTTTGGCAAGGAGTATGAGGTGGTAACGACGCTCGGTGTCTTTGTTCTTGGTGAAACGGTCGGCCACGATGTAGGTCTCACAACCGAGGATGGGCTTGATGCCCGCCTTGGTTGCGGTGTCGAAAAACTCCTTGGCGCCATACATATTACCGTGGTCGGTAATGGCCACAGCCTCCATACCATACTCTCCGGCTCGTTTTACGATTGCGGGTATGGCGGCGGCTCCATCGAGGATGGAGTATTGTGTATGTACGTGAAGGTGAACGAATTGTGGCATAAATATTGGGTTTTAGGCGTCTGACCAACCACAAAGATAGGACTAATTATTGGGTTTTTTCACACTCGCCACAAGTTTTTATTTGATATTTTATTCGTATATTGCACAAGCAACAATCAACCCCCTTTTTGCTATGACACACACAAGAGAAAATCGCGTGGTGGAGCTTGCAAGTTTTACCACCGCTGCCGAGGCCGAAGTTGCGGCTTCAATGCTCCGAAGTATGGGTGTGGAGGTGAGTGTTGTGAACGAGATTTCGTCCATAATGCTACCCTACATCAATGACAACCTTGTGCGCCTTTTGATCAACGAGGCCGACCTTGAAAGGGCCCAAGCCCTCCTCGCCGCCCCACCAGAGGAGTAGTCTGCCGACAATTAGTAGAGAGTAAAGAGTAATTAGTAAATATTTTCCCCTTTTTGCTCTTTCTTGCCCTTTCTACCCTTTCTGCCAAATCAGCCAACGGCCAACAGTAAAAAAAGCAACGAGCAACCCAGGTGCGGATTGCTCGTTGCATTATGTCGTTAGACGTTAGAGCCCTAAAGTCTTCCGTAGACCCTCCACGAGGCCTCGGCCTGGCACACAAACATCCTCTGGCCGTTACACACCGCCGCGCCACGCTTCTGTCCTCGGCGCAGAAACTCGGTAACCGCAGGGTTATAGATGAGGTCCATAAGGTAGTGCTCCTCGGTAACCAGCTCATAGGGAATCGGGGGACACTCTTCCTGCAAGGGAGCCATACCAAGAGGTGTGGTGTTGATGATGAGCTTGTACTCTTCCATCACCTCGGCTGTGAGATCCTCATAGCTAAAATCACCCTTACCCGAGTGGGACACCGTGCGGAACTCAAAGCCCGCATCCTCCAACCATGCCTGCACCGCCTGCGAAGCACCACCCGTACCCAACACCAGGACTTTTGGTTTGTTGGTGCCGAGGAACTCGCCCAGCGAGGTGCCAAAGCCCATATAATCGGTGTTGTAGCCCACCAATCGGCCATCGTCCTCCACCCTCACACAATTGACCGCACCGATGCGCTCCGCCTCGGGCGAGAGGGAACTCAAAAAGGGGATAATCTCCTTCTTGTAGGGGTAGGTCACATTGAGTCCGCGCAGGTCGGGTTGCGAGGCGAGAAGGCCCTTGAGGTCGTCGATGGTGTCAAGCTCAAAGAGGTGGTATGCTTTGGTGTCAAGACACTCCTCGGCAGCGAACTTCTTGGTGAAGTACTCGGCCGACTTTGAGTGGCTCACAGGTTTTCCAATAAGTCCAAACAGATCCATAATCAGTCTTTTATTTTTGTCCTCCACAGAGGTTTACAACACATATTTGATAACCAAGAAACCACCAACCAACAGCACCGTAAAGGCAATGGCGCAGAGGTTGAAGTACTTGTCAATGAATTTCTTAATGGGGGCGCCAAACTTGTAGATTAGGCCCGCCACGAGCACAAACCTCAATCCCCTACTCACAGCCGACGCTACAATGAAGATAAGGAAATCCTTCATTCCCAGGAATACGCCCGCCGAGATGGTAATGAGTTTGTAGGGGATGGGGGTAAAGCCCGCCGTGAATACAAGCCAGAAGTTCCACTCGGAGTACTTCACACCCACGCTATCGAAGGCCGCCTGCGAGAAGATGTTGGGAATGAAAAAGCCATCCACCAACTCCCACGCAAAGGCTCCCAGGCCAAAGCCGATGATTGCTCCAAAGACCGAACCGGCAGTGCAGATTAGTGCATACTTGAACGACTTAGAGATGCAACCGATGCAGAGTGCAATGAGGAGCACATCGGGTGGCACGGGAAAGAAGATACTCTCGCACATCGCAAAGACAAAGAGCGCGAGCCCACCCCACTTACTGTCTGCCCACGCGAGCATCCAGTCGTAGAGTCGGCGCACCACATTACCCTTCTTCTGCACAGGTGCGGAAGAGGTCATCTCTGCCTGAGTCTTTGCCATAAATCGGGAGGTCTGTATTAGATGTCGTCGGAGCGGAAGTCGTAGCCGAGTCGCTTACCGGTCTGGAACTGGGTGTTCTCCATACGCGAGTCGAACTGCTCCACGCTCACACGTTTGATTTCGTCGTAGGAAGGCATCAGCAAGTCGAAGCCCAACGAGTAGAGCACAGCCCTCTCGAGCACCTCAAGGAGTGCCTCACGCGAGATCTGCTCACAGCCAAACTCCTCAACCTTCCAGCGATCCTGCCTCTTACCCTCCACAAAGAACTTACCCTCGCGGTTGACAAAGATGCGACCAATGAGGTAACCCTCATCATCGGCACGTTTATTCTTGAAAGAGTCGGCCAGGAAGTTGTAGATATTGATCACTCCACAGTAGCTATTAGCCCTATCGGCCTGCACATAGGGAGTTTGCCAGATGCGGTGCTCACGCTCAAATGTAAAGATATTGGTGTGCATAGCAAACACCAACATATCGCCAGCAACCACAACTCGCGCCTCAAACTTTCCCTTGTCGATATACTCGATACGGATGCGTTTGTCAAGACACTCTTCGAGTTCCTCATCGATCTCGGTGGAGAACTCGTGGAGCACATCTTTGAGCTCGGCGAAAAGGTTGAACGTGTTGTCGTAAACCTGCTGTTTGAGGTTTGATTTGCTGACCAAAAGGTCTTTAATTTGTAGTCGTAAATCCGCTTCCATTGCTTTTTGTCTAACGTCGAACGCCTAAGGTCTAACGTCGTTTTTTGTTTAGTTTTTCTTATTTTTTAGTCAGCAGCTAACTGCTGATTGCTTTTCTACTCCAATCGGATAATGTGTCCCTTCTCCAACTGCGCTGTAGCACCCAATGAGTTGATGCGAGCGAGTGCCCTGGGCGACACACCAACCTTACGGCCAATCTGTCGGAGGTTCTCACCGCCCTTTGCCACAACATAGCGTCCTGCCACGTCGGCACGAATACCGTAGCCGGCAACGCTCTCCAAGTGTACAAACACTTCATCCACATCTACCACAACTTTCTCCTCCACCACGGGCGCCGACTCCGCTACCGCAAGGTCACCCTCTGCTGCGGGCTCTTCAACCTCCACTGCGGGCTGTTCCACCACTGTGGGAACATAGTCGGCCAACAGGGCATTGTCGAACCTTTGGAGATTATTCTCCTCAATAATCCTGATGAGCAGTTCGGCATAGGCGGGGTTTGTGGCATATCCTGCGGCTTTCAGTCCTCGTGCCCAACCCTTGTAGTCCTTGGGGTCGAGGTCAAAGAGCGAGCGGTAACGCTCCCTCTCGGAGAGGAACAGAGCGTGGTCCACATAGCTCTCTGCCACCGAGTTGTAGCTACGAAAACACTCCTGCGGAGCATCATCGTCGTGCCTCAACGAGGGGCCATCCCACGTGCCGCCACACTTGATGCCGAAGTGGTTGTTGGCCTCCCTTGCGAGCCTCGAGTTACCATTGCCCGACTCCAAGCAACCCTGTGCAAGAGTGATACTTGCGGGGATACCATAGAGGAGCTGGCTCTCCACAGCCATGGGAGCATACTGCTCAATGTACTGGGCACGCGTAAGGGTTTGCTGTGCCGCCACCGGGCTCTGCGCCACGGCTACCACAGCCACCACCAACAGGAGAATATGTGTTGCAAATTTTCGCATCCTCACACCTTTAAGCCACAAATGTACAAAAAAATTGAGAATTCCAATCGGTCTGCCCTACATCTCCGCCTCCACGTTCCACACAAAGGCCCTCATACCTTGCAGCTGGGTGTCTTTGTCGATAGCACGCAGGGCCTCCATTGCGGGGGTAATTTTCTCGTCCTCCACCACGGCAATAATCGATGTGTTCATCGCAGGCCAGGTGTGGGTACCCATATGTGGCTCGCCCGTGTAGGAACCCCTACCGTGGGTGAGGGGAAAGAGAGTAAAACCACGGATATCGAGCCTGTCGAGCATCTCCTCGATGCGCTCAGTCATGGCCTGATTGTAGGATATAAATAGTGCTTTCATAGTCGCATTACTTGTTTTTACTGATTATTT
>JAFYRC010000237.1 GCA_017547065.1 Tidjanibacter sp. | reverse complement strand
GTCGCGGATAGGCTTCACGTCGATCTGTGAGCCAGGCAAGAATGCCTCGATACCGAATACGTCTACGATCATACCGCCCTTAGTGCGGCACTTGATGAAGCCCTTGATGATCTCGTCGTTCTCCAAAGCCTGGTTAACGCGGTCCCAGCTCTTGAGCTGACGAGCCTTCTTGTGCGAAAGAATGAGCTGTCCTTTTTTGTCCTCTGCATTCTCAACGTAAACCTCTACCTTCTCACCTACTGCGAGCTCGGGGTTGTAGCGGAACTCCGAAATGGAGATAACGCCATCCGATTTGTAGCCTACGTTTACGATAACCTCACGCTTGTTGAGCGAGGTTACTACGCCCTCTACTACCTCACCTGCGGTGATGTTGCTGAGCGACTGATCGTAAGCGGCTGCTGCGCCCTCACGGCCAAGCTGACCATAGAGGTCTGCATCGGTCTCATAAGCATTCCAGTCGAAATTCTCGTTGGCAATGTGCTTGTTGTTTTCCATTGTTTGTAATTGTTTGTTAATTAAAAAGTTAGACTTTATTTGTAGACTTCCCCTCCGTTTCCTTCGGGAAAGAAGCGCGCAAAGATACTAATAAATTTGAGAATCAAAAGCATAAACGCAAAAAATTCTCACTTTTATTCCCTAAAAATCAGCGCCCTAAGCCCCGCCCTACTTTGCCACAAAGACGAGTTTCAGCTCGCCCTGCACGAAAAGGTAGAGGTGGCTGCCCTCGATTGTGAACGAATCCACGCTGTCGAGGGTCTTGAAGAAGGCATATTCAAACCTATCGTCGGGGCAGAATCGTTTGGTGGAATACATCGCACCAAAATCGATCTTACCAGCGTTATCCTTCTGATACTTAACCTCCGAGGGGGTCATTTTGAACTGTCCGCCATAGCTATTGCAGCCGCCAAAACCACCATAGGAGCCATCGGTCGAGAGCACCAGCGTGGGCACTCCCTCCTTTGCCTGGAGGTCGGAGGCAACATTACGTCCATCCATCTGCTGCAACACCCACTCGGTAGCGTTGAGAGGTTTGTGGTTCTTGGGCGAACTCTTGCGACATTCGCAGCAAGCGGTGGCCAACACAGCCACAGCCAGAACTATTATCAGTTTTTTCATACCTTTTTATTTTGGTCAAACGTCTAACGTCTAACGTCAATTAGTAAAGAGTAATTAGCAAATATTTTTTTCCACGACCACTCCTCCAGCAAGTTAGGTGAGGAGTCGTTGGAAAGAACCACAACCAAAATACACAAAACAGGCAATGCCTGCGGTTGACGGCTAATTGAAATATCGGAGGTTGTCGAAGCTGGCGGTAAGCTCGCCCTTCTCGATTTTGTGGATAATCTCCACCACCTTGTCATTGGCGGGGGTGGGGAAATTCACCTTCCTACCATAAGCCGACACAGCACCATTGATGGCATCCACCTCGGTGAGTTTACCCTTCTCGATATCCTGCAACATACTCGCTTTGAGTTTGGCGTGCTTGCGGATAGCAATGGGGATGATGAAGAACGAGATAGCCTTTTTGATGGGGTTGGTGTAGTTGAGCAACTTCACGATATCCTTACCCTG
This sequence comes from Tidjanibacter sp., assembly GCA_017547065.1. Taxonomy (GTDB): domain Bacteria; phylum Bacteroidota; class Bacteroidia; order Bacteroidales; family Rikenellaceae; genus Tidjanibacter. The sequence goes on along the minus strand of JAFYRC010000237.1, from coordinate 1,559 downwards.
CACGGGCTCGATGCGGATACCGCCCACCTGACACACGTCGATACACTCCTTGATGAGTTGCTGCACGATGCGGCGAGATTCCTTGGGGGCAGCAGCCTCACCAAAGGTGCAACCGAGCACGGCACTCATACCCGAGAAGGCCGCATTGATGAGCAGCTTGCTCCAACGGGTGCCAATAAAATTCTCCTCCACCTCCACGGTGCCCATAAGCTCCAACAGCTCCTTAACCCTTGCAAAGTGTTTGTTCTTCTCGGGCGTGATTGCACCCAGCGCAAAGGAGAGTGCATCGGGCTCGCTTGTGAGCTCACACACGCCGGGGCCCTGAAGGGTTGCGCCCCACGCTACCGTACAGCCCAAAACCCTCTCGGCACCCAAAATCTCGGCAATCTGCATCTCGGGCAGACCGTTCTGGAAGGTCACGAGCACGCCGTCGGCTGCGAGGTAATCCTTGAGCATTGCCACCACCTCGGCATTGTGCTGTTGTTTGGTCATCAGGAAGATAATGTCATACTCGCCACTCATCTCGTCGGGAGTGTAGGCCACCACGGGTTGAGTAAACTGCACAGTACCTGTCACCTGTGCTCCTTTGGTTTGCAGTGCCTCGATGTGGGCTTTATTGCGGTTGATGAGTTCGATTTTCTCGCCAGCTTTGCTGATGTATGCTCCAAGAATTGTACCGAGCGAACCGGCACCATAGATTGCTACACGCATATAGTTTTATTGTATTGATTAGGTTTGTATTTCTCTTGGCAAAGATATAAATTTGTGGCGAAAAACGACACAAACACATAACAAATACTTTTTACACAATGAAACGCACAATTTGTTCGCCCGCCGCACCCGCTGCTGTGGGCCCCTACTGCCAGGCTGTGGAGGCCAATGGCACTCTCTATGTTTCGGGCCAACTTCCCCTCGTTCCCGCCACCGGCGAGATGCCCGAGGGCATTGAGGCACAGACCCGCCAATCGCTCGACAACCTGGGCGCAATTCTCAAAGAGGCAGGTATGGACTACTGCGACGTGGTAAAAACCACCGTACTGTTGCAGCACATCAGCGACTTCGGCGCCATGAACGCCATCTATGCCGAGTACTTCACCGGCGACAAACCCGCACGCATCTGCTACGAGGTGGCAGCCCTGCCCAAAGGTGCTCTGGTCGAGATCGACTGCATCGCCGCAAAGTAGTCTGCCACGAGGTTTAGGCCCACGACAAAATACCACTCTTTGATTAACAAGGGGTGGTATTTTTCTTTTTTGGGGGGCCTAAAATCACAAAATGTAGGTATTGTGACCGTGGGGTATTTCCCATACTTTTGCGCCGCAAAAGTGAAACAATTAACAACAATACCGAATATGAAGAAATTTTCTACACTCCTAACTCTTTTGTGCACCTTTTCGGTGTCACTCTTGGCCTCTGACCCCCCAACGGCAAGCCCTATTACCCAAAACCCCACCGACGCCCACCTTTTCGGCCACGTTGTCGATGCAGCCACTGGCGAACATATCTCCTACGTTACAGTCGTACTGGAGGGAACTCCCACCGGCACCGCCACCGATGCT
>JAFYRC010000029.1 GCA_017547065.1 Tidjanibacter sp. | reverse complement strand
TCGAGTGCGGCAGGTGTGAATTTGTGTGTGTCGAGCGGTTGGGTGGCAAGTGTCTGTGCATCGCGCATAAGCCCATTGCCAAGGAGGTAGAGCCCAAAGTCGTAGTCGCCTCGTGCGTGGCTCTGGCCCACGGCCACACCACTCCATAAGGCCACGACGGCCACGAGCATAGTCTTTAATATGTTTGCTCTCCACGCTCTCATTGCTTTTGTTTGTCGGTTGTGCGCTCCATTGGACGGTAGCGCTTGGGTGAGTCTTCAATTAGCCCACGAGAGTTTTTGGGCGTTGTTTGGCGGCCGATGCGGCTGTTGCGCACAAGGCGGTCGCATTGGAGCACCACGGCTCCAATGAGTCCATACTCGGTCACCAGGCTCTTGAAATAGTCGGCATTGGTGTCGGTGTAGCCACCTGGATTTACTACGTCGGGAGCAAGGCCGTTTTGCCACACATAGAGTCCCGCACTGGTGATGTGATAGGTGGGCGAGAGGGTCTTGTGTCCGGGGCGTAGGCCATAGTCGAAGTGTCGGTTCTCCCTCGCTCCCGCAAATTGCGCCTCACGCAACAGCTCTTTGTCGCTCTTGGGCCTCTCTTCGGCCGTGGCCGAAAGGGGTAATAAGAGGGCTACCACTGCGAGGGCAATGGTTACAACGAAGCTATGTTGGCGGTGGGCTTTCACTGGAATTGGACTATTTTGCAGGTTTACCCTTTTCGGGGGCAATCTTTACGGCGTCGCTGGGCACCTGGAAGTCGAACATATCCGACTGCGCCTCGGCACCGATGATGAGGTTGGAATAGGTGCTCAACCTGATGAGCGAGTCGGTGGGGGAGCTATACTCCACCTCGGTGATGCGCATGGGCATGGGCACTCGGCCCAACTCGTAGCGCGAGAAATAGACCTTCCTTACGGCGTCACCCTTGGGGCCATAGTAGACCATACACACGGGCAGGTGGCGCTCGAAGACCAACTCCACCTTCGCAGCACCACTGGTCTTGGTCTTAGGCTCGAAGGTCTTGATTGTCATGCCGTCCTGCTGGCGGATGTCGCTCTGGGTGTAGCCATAGACGGGAAGATCCATGTCCATAAATCTACCCGAAGCAAACATTGTCACAAGCTCCTTGCTCGAGGCCAGCTCCTTGTCGTCCACAATCATGACGGTGTTGTCCGCAGGATTGTAAATCCTCATCTCGCCCAGGGCATTGGTCGTTGTGATGACGTGTTGTGGGCGTTGCATTTCGCTAATGAGGCGTCCGTCGGGCGAAAGGTAGAGGCTCTTGGTGGCCGTAACCTTTTTACCTCCGGCTACGGTTATGGTCTGCACATCCACCGAAAGGCGCTGCTGTGCGAGGGCCAGGGTGGGAAGGAGAAGAGTGATGAGTATGAGTAGTTTGGTCTTCATAGCAAAAAAAATACGGGGCGAGGGTTGTTTTTGCCCTCCGCCCCGTAAAGATACTTCTAAAATTGGATTAGAACAAGTCAGCCCAGAGAATAATTTTGGGGTTGTTGCTGTATTTTCCACTGATGGTGTTGTTCTGAATATACTCGAGAGTGAACACAACAGCGTCAATCCAACCCAGAATACCGCAAGAGATCAGGTAGGGAGCAGCCATCCAAACCT
>JAFYRC010000236.1 GCA_017547065.1 Tidjanibacter sp. | reverse complement strand
CTTTGTGACCGACTCGGTGGAGGGTATCGTACCCGAGTATCTCACTCTATTGCACGGCGTTATCGACTCGCCCGACATCCCCTTGAACGTGTCGAGGAGCTACCTCCAGAGCGACAGCAACGTGAAGAAAATCTCCGGCTACATCACTCGCAAAGTGGGCGACCGTTTGCAGGAGTTGTTCAACACCATGAGGCCCGAGTTTGAGAGCAAGTGGGACGATCTGAAAATCTTCATCGAGTATGGCATTGTAACCGACGAGAAGTTTGCCGAGAAGGCACAGAACTTCGTGTTGTTGAAGAACTCCGAGGGTAAGTATTTCACACTCGAGGAGTATCGCAACCTCATTAAGGAGAACCAGACCGACAAGAATGGCACGCTCGTATACCTCTATGCCGACAACGTGGAGGACAAATATAGTTTTGTGGAGGCCGCCAAAGCCAAAGGCTACGATGTGCTCGTGATGGACGGCCCCCTCGACAGCCACTTCATCAACTGGGTGGAGAGCAAAAACGAGAAGACCTCCTTCGTGAGGGTCGACTCCAACGTTGTGGAGAAGCTCATCCAGAAGGACAACGACCTGAAAATTGCCCTCACCACTGCCCAGCAGGAGATTCTGCGCCCCGTATTTGAGAGCCAGTTGCCCACCGACGAGAAGATTCACTACAGCATCTCCTTCGAGTCAATGGAGTCCACCGAGGTACCCGTAACCATCACTCGCGACGAGTTTATGCGTCGTATGAAAGAGATGGCACAGATTAGCGGTGGCGGCATGAGTCAGTTCTATGCCCAAATGCCCGACAGCTACACCATTGCTGTAAACGGCAACCACCCCTTGGTGGCAGAAATTTTGGGCGACGTAGAGAGGGAGTGTGGCGAGAAAATCACCTCCACCGACAAGAAAATCTCCGCCGCAGAGGGTCAGCTCAACACCCTCAACACCCTTCTCAAAGATAAAAAAGAGGAGGAAATCTCCACCGAGGAGCGCACACACCGCGATGATTTGGAGAAGAAAATCGACTCCCTGCGTGCTTCGCGCACAGAGCTTTTGCGCGGCGAGGGCAAGAAGAATGTGCTTGTAAAACAGCTCATTGACCTTGCTCTGCTCTCCAACGGCATGCTCAAAGGTGAGAGCCTCAACGCCTTCATCCGCCGTAGTGTGGAGCTGATTGGTAAGAACTAAAAAAATAGGCGCCGTTTGGCATCGAATTGGAATCACTATCCGCCACCGTGCGGATAGTGATTTTAATTAGTTCAAACGCTTGATAATCTCGGGGCAAAGTTATAACTTTGCAGAAAAGCATAAGATATGACTATAATCCAACTCGAATATCTGCTTGCCGTGGCAAGCTGTGGAAGCTTTTCGAAGGCCAGCGAACTCTGTTTCGTGACGCAGCCCTCGTTGAGTATGCAAATCAAAAACCTCGAAGACGAGCTCGGAGTGGTACTCTTGGACCGCTCGAAGAAGCCCGTGGTGCCAACCCAGGTGGGCGCAATAGTGATTGAAAAGGCCAAAGAGGCCCTCCTTGCATACAACAACATCAAGGAGAGTGTGGCCGAGCTTAAAGGTAGTGTGGCGGGTAAAATTCGCCTTGGAGTGATCCCCACCATCGCCCCTTACCTACTCCCCCGCGTGGTGCAGTCCTTCGCAGACAAGTATCCCAAAGTGGAGCTGGAAATCAGGGAGATGACCACACCCGAAATTATCAAAGCAATGGACAAAGACGAGCTCGACGCGGCCATACTTGCGGGCGGAACATGCCCCGAGCGCATCACCGAGCACGAGCTCTTCGACGACCGTTTCTACGCCTATGTGTCGCCCGATAATCCACTCTTTGCACGCACCAACCTCCGCATTGAGGACATCACCGGCAGGGATCTTCTACTGTTGGCCGAGGGACACTGTCTGCGCGATCAGGTGTTGGAGTTGTGTAGCGTGAGCAAAAACCAGGAGAACACCTACACTTTCCAGAGTGGCTCGCTCGAAACACTCATGAGGATTGTGGAGGCAACCGACAAGATTACCGTCATCCCCGAAATGGCTATTCCCTATCTGCACGAGGGTGTAAAAGACCGCGTTAAGATGCTCGCAAGGGGTGCCGCAAGCCGTAAAATCGTCATCGGCGTGAGGCGCACCTATGCCAAAGAGAGCATCGTTGGGGCACTCCGAGATACAATTTTGGAGGAGGAGAAGAAAAAAACCTCACCCAAAGGGTGGAATTAACAACAAAACCTTTATCTTTGTAAGATAAAGCCCCCTGCAAGGGCACAAGTTTGACAATAACAAAACAACAGACACAATATGCAGAAACTTATCAGCAACATCGTAACGGCCATTCAGGACAAAAAAGGCCACAACATCGTTTCACTCGACCTATCCGCATTGGAGGGCACCATCTGTGACGCTTTCGTAATTTGCAATGCCGACTCCACAAGTCAGGTTGACGCCATCGCCGACGGTATCGTAGAGGCTTTGGAGGAGAAAATTGGCGAGAAGCCCCGCAGGGTGGAGGGTAAGACCAACGCAGCGTGGATTGCTATCGACTATGTGGACGTAATGGTTCACATCTTCCTCACTCCCCTGCGCGACTACTACCGCTTGGAGCAGTTGTGGGCCGATGCTCCCGCAACCCGCTACGAGAGCGAGGAGTAGACCTCAACGGATGAAAGAATCACAACAAAAACAACAAAACAGCGTTAACACAGAGAAACAGAATCTAAAAAAACAGCGTTAACACAAAGAAATGGAATTTAAGAACACAGAGAATAACACCGAAGAGCAGGTGAAAGTGGAGGAGCAGTCCACACAGCTCGACGGTGAGCAAAACGAGGGTGGCGCACAGCCCCAGCCCGAGGGCGAGGAGCAGAGCCAACCCGAGAGTGGCGAGCCCACCGAGAATGGTGCGCAGAGCCAAGGCCAGGGTGTGCCTAATGGTGGTCAGCCCAACGGTGGCCGTCCCTACATGGGTGGTCAGCCCGGCAGGCGACCCGGAGGTCAGCCCGGTGGCCATTTTATGGGTAGCCCGATGATGGGTAGTCCCAAGAGGATGAGGCGAGTGCTCTACATCTTCTGGGGCATTATGATTGCCGGCTTCTTCCTGCTGAACGTAGTAGGTGGCGAGGGTGTGCCCTCGAAGACCGATTGGAAGGCCCTTTCGGAGATGATCGTTAAGGGTGACGTGGAGAAGATTGTGGTGGAGAACGACAAGACCGCCAACATCACCCTCACCAAAGAGGCCGTGGAGCGCTATCGTCAGTTGCCCGCCTACAAGAACATTCCCCAGAGTGGCAAGCAGTTTACCTACAACGTGGGTAACCCCGAGATATTCCGTGACGACCTCCGACAGTTGGCCGACAAACACGGCATTGAGGTGCCCGTACCCGGCTATGAGTATCCCACCGACATCTGGGGTCAGATATTTTCCTTCCTTCCCTACATCCTGCTCATTTTCTTTATGGTGCTGATGTTCCGCTCGGCCTCTCGTGGCCCCGCAGGACAGGGTGGCGTGATGAACGTGGGTAAGGCCCGTGCGCAGGTGTTCGACAAGAACAACGCCAACAAGGTGACGTTCAAGGATGTTGCCGGCTTGGAGGAGGCCAAGGTGGAGATTATGGAGATTGTGGACTTCTTACGCAAGCCCGACAAATATCGCGACCTGGGTGGTAAGATTCCCAAGGGCGCACTCCTCGTAGGCCCTCCCGGAACGGGTAAGACTTTGTTGGCCAAAGCCGTAGCAGGCGAGGCAAACGTTCCCTTCTTCTCTATCAGCGGTAGCGACTTCGTGGAGATGTTTGTGGGCGTGGGCGCATCGCGTGTGAGAGACCTCTTTGCACAAGCAAAGGAGAAGGCCCCCTGCATTGTCTTCATCGACGAGATTGATGCCATTGGTCGTGCCAGGGGTAAGAACGCAGGCTTCTCGGGCAACGACGAGAGGGAGAACACCCTCAACCAGCTCCTAACGGAGATGGACGGTTTCGGTACCAACTCGGGCGTTATCGTATTGGCCGCAACCAACAGGGTTGACATTTTGGACAAGGCTCTGATGAGGGCCGGTAGGTTTGACCGCCAGATTGAGGTTGGTCTGCCCGACCTGCACGAGAGGGAGGCCATTTTCAACGTACATCCGAAAAAACTCAAACTCGAGCCCGAACTCGATCGTTCGTTCCTCACCAAGCAGACCCCCGGTTTCTCGGGTGCCGACATTGCCAACGTGTGCAACGAGGCAGCTCTGATTGCCGCACGCCACGACAAAAAGGCTGTGGGTAAGGAGGACTTCATTGCCGCCGTGGACCGCATTATCGGTGGCTTGGAGAAGAAGAATAAGATTATCACCGCTCTGGAGAAGCGCACCATTGCCTATCACGAGGCGGGCCACGCTACGGTAAGCTGGCTCTTGGAGCACGCCAATCCCCTCATTAAGGTGACCATCATCCCCCGAGGCAGGGCTCTCGGCGCTGCGTGGTACCTGCCCGAGGAGAGGCAGATTACAACCACCGAGCAGATGATGCACGAGGTTGCATCGCTGTTGGCCGGTAGGGCCTCCGAGCAGCTCAACTTCGGAGCCATCTCCACGGGTGCACTCAACGACCTCGAAAGGGCTACGAAGATGACCTACGCTATGGTGTCGTACTACGGTATGAGCGACAAGGTGGGCAACCGTTCCTACTACGACTCAACCGGTCAGAGCGACTACGCCTTTGCGAAGCCATACAGCGAACAGACAGCCGAAATGATCGACACCGAGGCCAAAGCACTTCTTGACAAGGCGTTTGCGATGGCTACCGAGATATTGACTACCCACCGTGAGGGACTCACCGAGTTGGCCGAGTTGCTCTTGGAGAAGGAGGTTGTCTTCTCGGAGGACTTGGAGCGCATCTTCGGCGAGCGCAAGAAAAGGGAATAAAAACACTAACCAAAATGGCGATCGACGGATGACGGTCGACAACTAAAAGGTATGAGTCTGAAAGGTAAAAATTTGGGATTGAGAACAGTGGCAGGAGGACTGCTGGGTGTGGTTATCGTGGGTGCAGCCCTGTGGTCGCCCTGGGCATTGGCGGTGGTTGCAGCGTTGGTTGTGATCATCGGCCAGCACGAGCTCTTCCGTATGGCATCGGCCGAAGGAGAGGTAAAGCCCATGGGCCTGCTGGTAATGTGCTTGGGCGTGGCTCTGGTGGCCAACTGCGTGCTGAACCCCTCGCCCGTGGCACTACTCTCGTTGATTTTTGTTATCCCCGTAGTTATTGCTGCCGAGCTCGCAAGGGGCGAGAAAAAGCCCTTCGAAAATATGGCAACAACCCTTTTTGGACTCTTCTACACGGCTGTGCCTATGGCCATTCTGATGCTCGTGGGCTTCGAAGGTAAGGAGTGGGCCCCTGCAAGGGTGCTGGCCATAATTTTCACCGTGTG
>JAFYRC010000235.1 GCA_017547065.1 Tidjanibacter sp. | reverse complement strand
CTGCGGGTAACATCGTGCTCGGCAATATGAACCTCGACTCTGTCGACTTCATGGGTATGTTCGGCGGTCACATGAATGGCTCGTTGGGCGAGATTGCCTCGTTGGCGCTCATCCTCGGTGCTCTCTACCTCTTGTGGCGTAGAGTTATCTCATGGCACATCCCCGCGTTTGTGCTGGGTACCATGGCCTTGATTTCGGGTATCGCTTGGGGCTGCGCTCCCGAGCAGTATATGAGCCCCTTGTTCCACCTGCTCAATGGTGGTGCAGTGCTGGGTGCTGTGTTTATGGCCACCGACTATGTAACCTCGCCGATGACCACCAAGGGTGCAATCGTTTACGCCGTTGGTATCGGTATGATTACAATGTTTGTGCGTCTGTGGGGTGCTTATCCCGAGGGTATGTCGTTCGCCATTCTGATTATGAACTCGGTTGTGCCCTTGATTGATAAGTATATGCGTCCCAAACGCTTTGGTGTTGTTAAATCTAAAAAATAGGAGGACCGTAGGAGTATGAAAAGTTCATTGAAAAATATGGTTCTTGTGCTGTTCAGCATCTGCCTTGTGGCATCGGCAGCGGTTGCTTATGTGAATAAGATTACCACCGAGCCCATCGAGCAGGCCAAACAGCAGAAAGTTGTGGCTGCACTCAAGGCAGTGTTGCCCGAGTTTGACCAGACCTCGGAGGCTACCACTGTGGATGGCTTTGAGGGTGTTTATTACAGCGCAACCCTGGGTGGTGAGATCGTAGGCTATGCCTTCGAGAGCACCTCGCCCAATGGTTTTAATGGTAACGTGAAGCTGATGGTTGGTTTTGCTGCCGACGGCACCATTGTTAACATCGAGGTGTTGGAGCAGGCAGAGACCCCTGGTTTGGGTACCAATATGACCGTGGTTGACAACCCTCTGTTGCTCAGCTTCAAGGGTAAGCAGGCTGCAAGCGTGAATATGACCGTGAAGAAGGATGGTGGCGATGTGGATGCACTCACTGCAGCTACAATCTCTTCGAGGGCTTATGCAGATGCAGTTGCAAGGGCTTACAACGCCTTCAAGAGCGTGACCACCGGTGAGATTAACGCCTACACTTCGGCCACTCAGCTCAAACAGCAGGAGGGCGAGGCTAAGTGCGACGGTACCGCTTGCGGTGGTTGCACCAAAGAGGAGGCAAAAGAGTGTGGCAATGGTCCTCACGGCAAGTGTGGCGAGAATTGCAAACACAAATAGTAACTAATGCGAAGAGATAAGAGAACTATGGGTAAGAATTTATCGACTTTCACTTCGGGCCTTGTGAAGAACAACCCCACCTTCGTATTGGTGTTGGGTATGTGCCCCACGTTGGCAACCACTTCCTCTGCCGCTAATGGTATGGGTATGGGTGCCGCAACAATGTTTGTATTGATTTTGTCGAACATTGTGATTTCATTGATTAAGAACCTCATCCCCGACAAAGTGCGTATCCCTGCATACATTGTGGTGATTGCATCGTTTGTTACGGTTGTACAGCTGTTGATGCAGGCCTATCTGCCCGATCTGTACAACACTCTGGGTGTGTTCATTCCTCTGATTGTTGTAAACTGTATTATTCTTGGCCGTGCCGAGGCATTTGCTTCGAAGAATGGCGTGTGGGCTTCGGCTCTGGATGGTGCAGGCATCGGCTTGGGCTTTACCTTGTCGCTCACTCTGATTGGTATGGTGAGGGAAGTGTTGGGTAATGGCCAGATTTTCGGTGTAGATTTGTGGCAGGGTGGTGGAGCACTGATTTTTGTGCTTGCTCCCGGTGCGTTCATCGTGCTTGGCTACTTGATGATTTTGTTCCGTAAATTAACCGCTAAAACCAAATAACGACTATGGAGATGTTTGCTATTATCATTGGAGCAATTTTTGTGAACAACGTTGTGTTGTCGCAATTCTTGGGCATCTGCCCCTTCTTGGGCGTGTCGAATAAGGTGGAAACCTCTATGGGTATGGGCGCAGCGGTTACCTTCGTTATGGCCATCAGCTCGTTGGTTGTCTACCTGTTGCAGTACTATGTGCTCGTACCCCTGGGTATGGAGTATATGCAGACCATTGTGTTTATCCTTGTGATTGCTGCGTTGGTGCAGATGGTGGAGATTATCTTGAAGAAGATTTCGCCCTCGCTCTATCAGGCTCTGGGTATCTTCCTGCCATTGATTACCACCAACTGTGCTGTACTTGGTGTGGCTCTGCTGCTCGTACAGAAGGAGTTCAACCTCTTGGAGTCGGTTGTTTATGCCGTTTCCACCGCTGTGGGCTTTGCTCTTGCACTCGTGATTTTTGCAGGTTTGAGGGAGCGCTTGGAGTTGCAGGACACCCCTAACGCTGTGAAGGGTGTGCCCATTGCACTGATCACTGCTGGTATTCTTGCAATGGCCTTCATGGGCTTCTCCGGCTTGGTATAAGGAGTAAGTGAGGCTTGATTAACGAAAGCGTGTGTTCCAATCGGGATGCACGCTTTTGTTGTTTTTTGGGATAAAATGCAAGTTTCTTTCAAAACTTGCGCACTATAATTCAAATTGTTGGATGTGTGGAAAGTTGTTGGTATATTTGTTTGTGAAGAATATACTAACGAATCCTATAAACCCAATGAAAAAGAACTTTTTGCTTTTGGTAGTTGTGGGCCTTGCCGGAGCGCTGTTGAGCGGATGTCGCAATAGGGAGCCTTATGTGATAGAGAGGGCTGTGATGCAGGATAAAATCAAGGGTGGCTGGGCCGGCCAGGTTATTGGTTGCACCTATGGTGGCCCAACCGAGTTTAAGTTCAAGGGTGTGCCCATCCCCGAGGAGCACAACATTCCGTGGTATGACGAATATGTCAAGACAACCTTCGAGAATCGTGCAGGCCTCTATGATGATGTCTACATGGATATCTGCTTTATGGAGGTGATTGAAAAGCACGGCATGGATGCACCCGTGGATATTTTTGCCACAACCTTTGCCAATGCCGATTACAAACTCTGGCACGCCAATCAGATAGCTCGCTACAACATTCTGCGTGGTGTTATGCCCCCAGAGTCGGGCCACTGGATGAATAACCCCCACGCTGATGATATTGACTTTCAGATTGAGGCCGACTTTATTGGTCTGATGTCGCCCGGATTGGTGAACGAGTCGAGCCGTTTTTGCGACAAGATAGGCCACATTATGAACTACGGCGATGGCTATTATGGTGGTGTGTATGTGGCGGCAATGTATGCAATGGCGTTTGTGAGCGATAGTGTGGAGGAGGTCGTTACCGAGGCCTTGAAGGCAATCCCTGCCGAGAGTCGCTACCATAAGTGCATCACCACAACCATCAACCTTTGGCGCAAGTATCCCACCGATTGGAGGGCAGCTTGGGAGGAGTTGCAAGTGCTGCACGGCGAGGAGGACATTGTGTGTGGCTATGGTGTGATGCACGAATACAACATTGACGCAGCGCTCAACTCGGCCTATGTGGTTATGGGTCTGCTCTATGGCGAAAAAGACTTTTTTAAGACGCTCGACATCTCCACTCGCTGTGGTCAGGACTCCGATTGTAATCCGGCTACCGCAGGCGGTATCCTCGGTGTGATGCTCGGCTATGAGGCTATCGGCGAGGAGTGGACCCGCTCAATCGAGCTTGTAAAAGATATTAAATTCCCCTACACCGACTCCTCGATGCCGGATGTCTATGAGCTGGGTCTTAGGCACGCCGAGCAGGTTGTTGTGGGTGCCGGAGGACGCGTAGAGGATGGTTATTTTGTAATTCCTCGTGTGAAGATTGAGCCAGTGGCTCTTGAACAGTGCTACGAGGGACTCCATCCTGTGGAGCGCATCCACCTCGATCAGAGTGTTACGGACGATGGTTTTAGGGCCAAATTTACGGGCACGGGCTTTATCCTGCATGGCACAATGCGTCAGGGGAAAGGTGGTGAGGATTATGTTGCTTGGTTTGACCTCTATCTGAATGGTGAGAAGTGGGCAACCTTTGATATGCCAATCAACTTCCTCCATCGTCGCTATGATATCTATCACGTCTATGGTCTTCCCAAGGGTGACTATGAGTTGGAGCTTCGCTGGACGAACTACCAGGAACCCTACAAACTCTTTGTGCGCGACTTTATTTACTATTCCGATGGCGAAGTCGAAAAGTAGATTTAACCACTAAAACGTAGAGCTTATGTTGAAGCGACTATTTATAACAACCCTCTTGATGTTGGGTTGGTTGCCTCTCTTCGGACAGGTTGTTTTGTCGAACACACAAGGTGCGTTTGAGATTGCGAGTGGTCGTGGTGCCGCCACCATTG